>CALWYG010000052.1 GCA_944385695.1 uncultured Oscillospiraceae bacterium
ACCACATGGACGCTGCCCTCCTCTGCCTCCCGGCGAAGCTCCTCCTCCCGCTGGGCGGCCTGGCTCAGCCGCCCCTCCAGATCCTCCCGCTGCTGGGCGGCCTGGCGGGTGTGCTCCTCCAGATAGGTCAATACGTCCTGGCGGTGAAAGCCGCCGAATGCGGCGGTACGAAAGGGATGGTCCATGTGCTGCTCCTCTCTGAAAACAGCCCGGTCAGCTCCGGGCCGGTAACTTTGTCATTTTCTCAGGTATCTTATCACAACTTGCGGTCAATTACAATCCACTTCTCTCCCTTTCCCGGAAATTCCCCAGATTTTCCCCGGATTTCATTGACGCAGGCGGTTAGGAATGATATACTAACTTGATTTCAAGCAACTTTTCGAGACAAGGAGGACAGCGTCCATGTGGTGCTCCGACAAGTGGAAGGATTATGAGCTCATCGACTGCGGCAGAGGGGAAAAGCTGGAGCGCTGGGGAGATCAGCTGCTGGTGCGGCCCGATCCCCAGGCCATCTGGAACACCCCCCGAACCAATCCAGGCTGGAAACACAACGCCGGGCGGTATGCCCGCTCCTCCACCGGGGGCGGCCAGTGGCAGAACAAGTCTATGCCCCAGCGCTGGACGGTGTCCTATGGCTCGCTCACCTTTAATATTAAGCCCATGAACTTCAAGCACACGGGCCTCTTCCCTGAGCAGGCCGCCAACTGGGACTTTGCCCAGGAGCAGATCAAAAACGCCGGACGGCCCATCAGCGTGCTGAACCTCTTCGCCTACACCGGCGGAGCCACCGTGGCCTGTGCCGCCGCAGGGGCCAGTGTGTGCCATGTCGACGCGGCCAAGGGCATGGTTCAGTGGGCCAGAGAGAACGCCAAGAACTCCCACCTGGAGGACGCCCCCATCCGCTGGATTGTAGACGACTGCGGAAAGTTCGTAGAGCGGGAGATCCGCCGGGGCCGGCGCTACGACGCCATCATTATGGACCCCCCCTCCTATGGCCGGGGCCCCACCGGCGAGGTATGGAAGCTGGAGGAAAACCTCTATCCCTTTGTGGAGCTGGTCAGCGGGGTACTGTCCGACAATCCCCTGTTCATTATTTTGAATTCCTACACCACAGGTCTTGCCCCCAGTGTGGTCACCTACATTCTGGAGCGCATCATCACCAAAAAATTCGGCGGCCATACCGTCTCCGACGAGCTGGGCCTGCCGGTAAGTGAGACGGGCCTGGTGCTCCCCTGCGGGGCCACTGGGCGCTGGACGGCCAAATAGGGCCGGATGGAGGCACGGATATGAGCAAACCCATCATCGAGACAAAGGATCTGCGCTTCTCCTACCCCGCCGCCGAGGGAGTCACCCCGGTGGTGCTGGACGGGGTCAGCCTGTCCATTGAGGAGGGCACCTTCGTGGCCATTCTGGGCCACAACGGCTCGGGAAAATCTACCCTGGCCAAGCACTTCAACGCTATTCTCCTGCCCGCGGGCGGAGCGGTCTATGTCAGCGGCATGGACACCGCCGACGAGGAGAAGCTGCTGGACATCCGCCGTACCGTGGGCATGGTCTTTCAGAACCCGGATAACCAGATCGTGGCCAATGTGGTAGAGGAGGACGTGGCCTTCGCCCCGGAAAATCTGGGTGTTCCCCCGGAGGAAATCCGCCGCCGGGTGGACGACGCGTTGAAGGCCGTCAACATGTATGAGTTCCGGGAGCACGCCCCCCACCTGCTCTCCGGCGGACAGAAGCAGCGCATTGCCATTGCTGGAGTCATCGCCATGCAGCCCCGGTGTATCGTTCTGGACGAGCCCACCGCCATGCTGGACCCCATCGGCCGTGCTGATGTCATCCGCACCATCAAGGCTCTCAACCGGGAACGGGGCGTCAGTGTGGTGCTCATCACCCACCACATGGACGAGGCCGCCCAGGCTGACCGGCTGGTGGTCATGGCCAAGGGCAAGGTCATCTCCGATGGCACCCCCAAGGAGGTCTTCTCCCAGGTGGAGCGGCTGCGGGAGGTAGGTCTCACCGTCCCCCAGACCACACAGCTGCTCTGGGAGCTGCGCCAGGCGGGGCTGAACGTCCCTCTGGACGCCCTCAGCGATGAGGAGTGCGCCCTGGCCCTGCAGGAGCTGCTGTCTCAGCGGCCGGAATGAAAGGAGTCCATGGAATGAAGCCGTCTCTCTCTTATCTCCCCTGTCTGGGCGCCGCTCTGGCCTCCGCTTTGGGCGTGTGGGTTCTCATCGGACCCATGGGCAGCACCTTCGGGTTCTGCCTGGATGCGGGACCCATTGTCTTGTTCTGCCTGGCCGCCGCCGCGGTAGGTGGCCTCATTGCCCGGCTGCATCAGCGCCTGAGATTTTTGGAACAGGAGACCCTTTTCCTACGCCAGCGGCTGGACAAACTGGAAAAACAGTCCGGCCAGCTGTAATCAATCCCTATTTTATTTACAGGGCGTGATCAATTTGACACGCACCACTCTATACCATAAGGACGGAAAGCCTATGGAACCAATCATTGAAACCAAGCACCTCACCCACACCTATTCCGCCGGAACCCCCTTTGAGCGCACCGCCCTGGACAGCGTGGACTTTGCCGCCTATCCCGGGGAGTACCTGGGCATCATCGGGCACACCGGCTCGGGAAAGTCCACCCTCATCCAGCACCTGAACGGTCTTTTGAAGCCCACAAGCGGGCAGGTCCTGTTCCAGGGCACGGACATCTGGTCGGATCCCAAGATCACCCGCCGCACCCGTTTTCAGGTGGGGCTGGTGTTCCAGTACCCGGAGTATCAGCTTTTTGAAGAGACGGTCTATAAGGATATCTCCTTCGGCCCCCGGAACATGGGGCTGAGCGAACAGGAGATCGACCGGCGGGTGCGTTCGGCGGCCTACTTTGTAGGTCTGCGGGACGACCAGCTGGAAAAGTCCCCCTTTGAGCTCTCCGGTGGGCAAAAGCGCCGGGTGGCCATTGCGGGCGTCATCGCCATGGAGCCGAGGGTGCTGATCCTGGACGAGCCCACCGCGGGCCTGGACCCGGAGGGTGTGGAGTCCATTTTGGGCAACATCCGGGACTATCACAAGGCCAACAACGCCACCATCATCCTGGTCTCCCACTCTATGGAGGACATGGCCCGGACGGTGGACCGGCTGGTGGTCATCGACGACGGACACATTCCCTTCCAGGGCGCACCCCGGGAGGTGTTTCAGCACGGGAACGAACTGGAACAGATGGGCCTGGGCGTGCCTCAGCTCACCCGGGTCTTCCACCGGCTGCGGGACCTGGGCGTGGACATCGATCCGTCGGTATACACCGTGGAACAGGCCAAAGCGGCTATTTTGGAAAAATTAGGAAAGGGGGCGGTGTAATTGGCTCTGAAGGACATTACCCTGGGCCAGTACTTCCCCGGCTCCTCCCCCGTCCACAAGCTGGACCCCAGAACCAAGCTCATTGCGGTGCTGCTGTATATTGTGGCCCTGTTTCTGGCAAAGTGGTTTGTCACCTATGCCATCATGTTCGTGGTGCTTGCCGCCGCCATTGCCATCTCCCGGGTGCCGCTCAAGTCCCTGGTCAGCGGCATGAAGCCGGTGGTCTTCATTCTGGTGTTTACCGGTATTCTGAACCTCTTCTACACCCCGGGCGAGCATGTGCTGGCCCAGTTCTGGATTTTCACCATCACGCTGGAGGGCGTGTTCCAGGCCATCTTCATGGTTGTGCGGATTTTGATGCTCATCGCGGGCACCTTCCTGCTCACTTACACCACCTCTCCCATCATGCTCACCGACGGGCTTGAGTCCCTTCTGGGCCCCCTGAAGGCCATCAAGGTCCCCGTTCACGAGCTGGCCATGATGATGTCCATCGCCCTGCGGTTTATCCCCACCCTCATTGAAGAGACGGACAAGATCATGTCCGCCCAGCGGGCCCGGGGAGCCGACTTTGAAAGCGGCAACCTCTTCCAGCGGGCCAAGGCCTTGCTCCCTCTGCTGGTGCCCCTGTTTATCTCCGCCTTCCGCCGGGCCGATGAGCTGGCCACCGCCATGGAGTGCCGGTGCTACCACGGGGGCAAGGGGCGCACCCGTCTCAAGCAGCTGAAGTATTGTGGCCGGGACTATGTGACCCTGGTGCTCTTTATCGCCATCACCGTGGCTGTGGGCGTACTGGCCCACTTCGGACTGTAAAGGGGATTTCATGGAACAACGCAACATTGCTTTGAAGCTTATGTATAACGGCACCGCTTACCACGGCTGGCAGGTGCAGAAAAACGCCGTCTCCGTGGCCGAAACCCTGGAAAAGGCCCTGGAGACGGTGGTCTGCCACCGGGTGAAGTGCACCGGCGCTGGACGCACCGACGCGGGGGTCCATGCGGAGACCTACATCGCCAACTTCCGCACCACCTCCCCCATTCCCTGCGACCGGCTCCCCCTGGCGGTGAACACCCGCCTGCCCAACGACATTGTGGTGGTAAAGGCCACCCAGGTGCCCGACTCCTTCAACGCCATTGGCTCCTGCCTTCGGAAGGAGTACACCTACCGTATCTACAACTCCCGTCTGGGCAACCCCTTCTATGTGGACCGGGCCTGGTTCTACCCCAAGCACCTGGATGAGACCATCATGGCCCGGGCGTCGGCGGAGTTTGTGGGCACTCACGACTTCCGGGCGGTGCGCTCGGTGGGCACCGAGACCCGCACCACCGTCCGAACCGTCTATTATTTCGACGTTTCCCGCAAGGGAGATCTGATTGAATGTAAGGTGTGCGCCAACGGCTTTCTTTACAACATGGTCCGGGCCATGGTGGGCACTGTGGTCTATGCCGCGGAGGGGAAGCTGGCTCCGGAGGACATTCCCGCCATCCTCGCCTCAGGAAACCGTACCCTGGCCGGCCCCACCGTTCCCCCTGGCGGGCTCTATATGACAAAGCTCTGGTATGATGAAGACGTTTTGTGAGTAGATTACTATGGCTGACAAACATACCGCCCCTGAGGGGGCCAAAAAACCAAATATTCTTGTGCGTCTCCTGGCGCTGCTGGTAACGGCGGCGCTGGTGCTGGGGGCGCTGGCCCTGGTGGTCTACCGGGACCGGTTCAATTTGGATGCGCTGAAGCGCTACCTGGCCTACCGCACCATGGAGACCACGGAAACCGGTGAGGCCGCGCCCTTTAACCACGCCGGCGGAAACAAGATGTCCATCTCCCACCTGGGCGGCGGCATCCTCACCGCCTCGGCCACCGGGGCCCGGTACTACGCCCTGGACGGGACGCTCTATGCCGAGGAAGTGCTTCCCCTGGACAACCCGGTGCTCTCCGCCTCCTCCTCCACAGGGGTGGTGTACAACGCGGGCGGGCAATCCCTGTTCGTGTTCCAGAACGGCCAGGAGATCTCCGATCTCAGTCTGGAGGAGGGCATCGACCTGCTCTCCGTGCGGCCCAACGACAGCGGCTGGCTGGCGGTCACCGCCCAGCAGAGCGGCTACAAGGGTGCGGTCACCGTCTATGACTCCCACCACCAAAAGGTTATCAGCATCAGCCTCGCCTCCACCTTTGTGGTAGACGCCGCCGTCTCTCCCGACTGTAAGACGGTAGCTGTGGTCACCATGGACCAGCAGGGCGGCAGCTTTTACAGCCGCCTGCTCTTCTACCCGGTGGACCAGTCGGAGCCCAGCGCCCAGGTGGAGCTGGGGGACATCGTGTGCCTGGACCTGGACTATGAGTCCGACCGGGTATGGGTGCTGGGAGAGGACACCCTGCTCATCGCCGATGAAAAAGGGGAAGAAGTTCAAACCTACTCCTTTAACCGCTCCTACCTGAAGGGCTGCGACCTGCAGGGGGACGGATTTGCCCTGCTGCTCACCGGTCCGTACCGGGCAGGCAGCGCCACCCAGGCCCTGATTCTTGACCGGGAGGGTCAGATCGTCCAGTCGCTGGACCTGTCCGGCCAGGTGCTGGACTACTCCGCCGCAGGCAACTACTTCGCCCTGCTCACCGGCTCGGCCCTGACCATTTACACCAGCACCAACCCCGAGCCCTATGCCACGCTGGAGGACCCTCAGGCCGCCCGCTACGTGGATTTGTCTCACGACGGCTCCGCCCTGCTGGCCAACGCCCAGCAGGCCTGGCTCTATCTTCCCAACTGACCCTTTCACTGCATTCCCAGGAGGTACCCATGTATATTTTATTTGACGTCGTAATTGCCGCCATTCTTCTGTTCTTCATGTGGCAGGGATACCAAAAGGGCTTCGTGCTCACTTTGTGCGGCTTTTTAGCGGTCTTTGTGGCCTTTATTGGGGCCACCCTCATCTCCAACGCCCTGGCCAAGCCTGTGGCTCAGGCCATTGTCCCCATGATCGAAAGCGGCATCCACGACACCCTGGAGCAGTCCATTCAGGACTCCACGTCCAGCCTTTCCGCCCAGTCTCCGGACGTCGTTCCTGAGGATATGCCCCTGTCCGATGTGCTGGAGGCCCTTCAGGACTCCCCCATCTTCCACAGTCTGGCCCAGGCCTTCCAGGAGGCGGTGGACGAGGGGGTCGAGACGGTGGCCACCAGCGCCGCCCAGGCTCTGGCGGAATATATCGCCATCCAGATCGCCCGGACCGTGCTCTTTGTCCTGGCCTTTGCCGCCGTGCTGGTGGGCTGGTTCCTGCTCAGCCACGCGCTGGATCTGGCCTTCAAGCTGCCCGTCCTGTCCACCCTGAACCACTGGACAGGGGCCGGGGTAGGCCTTATCAAAGGCGGACTGCTCCTCTTTATCGCCGCCTGGCTTTTGAAGGGGAGCTTCCTGCCCTCCCAGGCCATTGAGAACACCTTTCTGCTGAACTTTTTCTGCACGTCCAGCCCCCTTTCCCTGCTGGCCATGCTGTGAGAATGGGGCAGGACCGGGAAAACTGGTAATTTCCGCGGTCTTGCCCTAATCTTGTTAATTTTCATACCCAGTTCACAATTAGGGTGTACCATACCGTCAAACGCAATCTTTCCCTGAGAGGAGTGAGGCTTTTATGCAGCCTACTATGTGCAGCCGCTGCGGGAAAAACGTGGCGGTGATCTTTATCACCAAGCTGGAGGGAGGCACCTCGAAAAACGAGGGGCTGTGCCTGAAATGCGCCCGGGAGCTTGGCATTAAGCCCATTGACGACATGATGAAGAAGATGGGCATCAGTGACGAGGAGCTGGACAATCTCACCAACGAAATGATGTCCGCCTTCGGCGGAGCCGAGGGAATGGAAAGTCTGATGAACCCTTCCTCCGAGGAGGATGAGGACGAGGGACGCACAGCCACCTTCCCCTTCCTCAACCAGCTTTTCGGAGGCGGCGGCAACGCCCAGTCCCAGAAAAGCGAGGGGGAAAACGCCCAGTCCCGCCCGGAGAAGAGCGCCCCCAACAAGCAGCCCAAGCGGAAATTTTTGGACAGCTACTGCATCTCCCTGACCCGTAAGGCCAGAGACGGCCAGCTGGACCCCCTCATTGGCCGGGACCGGGAGTTGGAGCGGATGATCCAGGTCCTGAACCGCCGTCAGAAAAACAATCCCTGCCTGATCGGCGAGCCCGGCGTGGGCAAAACCGCTATCGCCGAGGGGCTGGCCCAGCGTATCCACGAGGGCAATGTCCCCTATAAGCTCCAGGACAAGGAGGTCTACCTGCTAGACCTTACCGCCCTGGTGGCAGGCACTCAGTTCCGGGGCCAGTTTGAGAGCCGGATGAAGGGCCTCATTGAGGAGATCAAGAAGCTGGGCAACATCATCCTGGTCATCGACGAGGTCCACAACATCGTGGGCGCCGGAGACGCCGAGGGGAGCATGAACGCCGCCAACATCCTGAAACCCGCCCTCAGCCGGGGTGAGCTCCAGGTCATCGGGGCCACCACCCTCAACGAGTACCGCAAGCACATCGAGAAGGACACCGCCCTGGAGCGGCGCTTTCAGCCCGTCATCGTGGAGGAGCCCTCCATCGAGGACAGCGTGAAGATCATCGAGGGCATCGCCCCCTA
>CALWYG010000053.1 GCA_944385695.1 uncultured Oscillospiraceae bacterium
ACATCACCGACGTGGTCTACGAGTCCAAGCTGGTCTACCGCACCAAGCAGTACGGCGACCAGGTGCGCACCTTCTGTATGAACCCCTACGGCCATGTGGTGGCGGAAAATGTGGAGGGCATCAACACCGTCAACGGCCACTCCTATGCCGACCCCGCCCTGCGCAGCGAGAATACCAACTTTGCCCTGCTGGTCTCCAACCGCTTTACCAAGCCCTTTAACGAACCCTACCGCTACGGCAAGCACGTGGCCTCCCTGAGCAATATGCTGGCCGGGGGCGTGCTGGTTCAGCGCTTTGGGGATCTGGTGGGAGGCCGGAGAACCAACGAACACCGGATGAGCAAGTCCTTTGTCCGCCCCACCCTCACCGCTGCCGTCCCTGGCGACCTTTCTCTGGCCCTGCCCAAGCGGCACCTAGACAACATCATTGAGATGATCTACCAGCTGGACAAGCTGGCTCCCGGCACCGCCAACTACGACACCCTCCTCTACGGCGCGGAGGTCAAGTTCTACTCTGCCCGCCTCCAGCTCTCCTCCGAGTTGGAGACCGCTCTTCCCGGCTTCTTCGCCGCAGGCGACGGGGCAGGCGTCACCCGCGGGCTGGCCCAGGCGGGTGCCTCCGGCGTCCAGGCCGCCCGGGCCATTGTCAAGCGCCTGTCCTGACCTTTTGCCTCCTTGTCCGCCGCCGCCCTCAACGGGGGCGGCGGCGTTCCTGCAAAATAGCCCCAGACTTGCAGTTTCCCTATAATTTACTTTTTCTGGAATTATTATCTCCTTTTTTCCTATACACATTTTTCTTTCCCCTCTGCCCGGAGCGCCTCTTTCGCCTTTTCCACTGTTTCCACGGTTTCTCCACATTCTCCACATAGTTTTCCACATCTCGTTCTGAGAACTTTCCAGACAAGTTTTTCGTTTTTGCAGTTTCCATAACACCTGTCAAGAATAAATTTTAGACAAACTTTCCATGTACACGTTTTGCAGGAAACTCTGCTTTTCCTGTCGATTTTTGAAAGGAGCCCTCTCCATGGCCATTGACACGGATACCATTGCCGCCATCTCCACCCCGCCGGTGCCCGCCGCCATCGGCATCCTGCGACTGTCGGGCCCACAGGCCCTGGAGATCGCGCGGCGGCAGTTCCGCCCTCTGGGATCCAAGCCCCTGCTGGACCACCGCCCCCGTGAGCTGGTGTTCGGCGACCTGCTGGACAGCGGCGGGCAGCCCATTGACCGCTGCCTTTGCACCTTTAGTCGGGGCCCGGCCAGCTACACCGGGGAGGACACGGCGGAATTTCAGTGTCACGGCTCCCCCATGGTTCTGTCCCTGGGGCTGGAAGCCCTCTTTGCCCAGGGGGCCCGCCAGGCCGGCCCCGGGGAATTTACCCGCCGTGCCTTTCTCAACGGCCGTCTGGACCTGGCCCAGGCGGAGGCCGTGGGCGACCTGCTGGACGCCCGCAGCCGGGAGGGCGCCCGCCACGCGGCGGGACAGCTTACCGGCGCTCTGTCCCAAAAAATCGGAGACATCTATTCCGCGCTGGTGGACGTGATGGCCCATTTTCACACGGTGCTGGACTATCCTGATGAGGATATTGATCCCTTCCGCATGGAGGAGCTCTCCCAAATTCTGGGCGCTCAGCGGGAAGCTCTGGACGCCCTGCTGACCACCTGCCGCCGGGGCAGGCAGCTGACCCAGGGCATCTCCTGTGCCCTGGTAGGCCGCCCCAACGCAGGAAAATCCTCTCTGTTAAACGCCCTGGCCGGCTATGACCGGGCCATCGTCACTGATATCCCCGGCACCACCCGGGACACCCTGGACATCTCCCTGGAGCTGGGCGGACTTCCGGTGCAGCTCATCGACACCGCGGGCCTGCGGGACAGCAGCGACCCCATTGAGCAGCTGGGTGTGGAGCGCAGCCGCAGCGCCATGGCGCAGGCGGAACTGATTCTGGTCCTGTGGGACAGCTCCCTGCCCGTGACGCAGGAGGATGGAGCGCTGCTCTGCCAGGCCATGAAGCTGGCCCCCACCATTCTGGTCTGGACCAAGGGGGATCTCCCCTCCGCCCCGGTTCCCTTCCTCAGCCTTGATCCCATGCCCCCCACGGTGACCATCAGCGCCAAAACAGGCCAGGGGCTGCAGGAGCTGGAGGATGCCGTGGCCGCCCTCTTCCCCCGTCCTGAGGACGTTCCCTACGGCCAGCTGCTCACCAACCAGCGCCAGGAGGAGGCCGCCCGCCGGGCCCGCCAGGCGGTGGCCCGGGCGGAGGATGCCCTGCTGGCCGGAGTCACCCCCGACGCCCTGCTCACGGATGTGGAACAGGCCCTCCAGGCCCTGGGTGAGCTCACCGGCCAGTGCGTTCGGGAGGACGTAACCGACCGAATCTTTTCCAAGTTCTGTGTGGGAAAATAAAAGAACATAAAAAAAGAGGGACCCGGTTGGGTCCCTCTCTTTTTGTCACGATGCTGTGGCTGCGCGACGCCCGGCTTCCCTCCGACTCCGGGCACAAACAGTCTGCGGATACGCCGACTTGGTTTGCGCCCATCGCTCCGGTCCATCCGGGCTGCTTCGCGCGCCTACACGCTTCTCTTATGCCAGGGCGGCGGTGATGATGGCCATGGAGTAGACCTCCTGGGCGTTGCAGCCGCGGCTCAGATCGTTGATGGGGGCGTTCAGGCCCAGCAGGATGGGGCCGTAAGCCTCGAAGGAGCCCAGACGCTGGGCAATCTTATAGCCGATGTTGCCGGCGTTGATGTCGGGGAAGATAAAGGTGTTGGCGTAGCCGGCCACCTTGGAGCCCTTGCACTTGGTCTGGGCCACGCGGGGAGAGACGGCGGCGTCAAACTGCAACTCGCCCTCGATGGGCACGTTGGGCATAGCCAGCTTGGCCTTCTCGGCGGCGTTGCGCATCTTGTCCACGTCCTCGCCCTTGCCGGACCCCAGAGTGGAGTAGCTCAGGAAGGCAACCTTGGGCTCGATGCCGAAGATCTTGGCGCAGGAGACGGTCTCGGAGGCAATCTCCACCAGCTCGTCCTCGGTGGGCTTGATGTTGATGGCACAGTCGGCCATGGCCAGCACGTCGTTGTCGCCGGTGGCAGAGGGACGCACCAGGATGAAGCAGGAGGACACGATGGAGTTGCCGGGCTTGGTCTTCACCAGCTGCAGAGCGGGACGGACGGTGTCGGCGGTGGAGTAGGTAGCGCCGCCCAGCAGGGCGTCGGCCTCACCCATGGCCACCAGCATGGTGCCGAAGTAGTTGCCCTTCTTCAGCATAGCGCGGCACTCATCGGCGGTCATCTTGCCCTTGCGCAGCTCCACCATGCGCTGCACCATGGCCTCCATATCCTCATAGGTCTCAGGATCGATGATAATGGCGCCCCGGATGTTGAAGCCGGCTTCCTCGGCGGCAGCCAGAATCTCCTGCTCATTGCCGATGAGGATGGGGGTCAGGAACGTACCGGACAGCAGACGGGCAGAGGCCTCCAGGATTCGGGGGTCCGTGCCCTCGGTAAAGACAATCTTGCGGGGGTGGGCTTTCAAAATGTCAATGAGTTTTTTAAACATAAAAATTCCCTCCAACTCAAAAAAATAGGTGCGGCAGCACACCTCTTTCTGGTGTTTATCCTAGCATTTCCCGTGTTAAAATGCAAGGGAATTACCATGGTTTTCTTCTCTGGATTTATGAAATTTTTCCTGGACCTCACAAAATTATTTTTGATTTTTCTCTTTACGGGGCGTATTGCTTTCAGTTATACTATACAAAGTGTATTTCAGTGTCTCCCGCCGGAGGCCATTTCAGCCGCTCCGGCGCAGAAATCGTTGAGGTGAGAAAGTTTGAACGCAGAATTTCCCCGCACCCTCTCCCTGCTCCGGCAGGAGAAGGGCGTCAGCCAGCGCGCCGCCGCCACCGCCCTGGGCATCTCCCAGGCCCTGCTCAGCCACTACGAAAACGGCATCCGGGAGCCGGGACTCTCCTTTGTGGTCAAGGCCTGTGACTATTATGGCGTATCCGCCGACTTTTTATTGGGCCGTACCCTCAGCCGGGACGGTACCACCATCGCCGCCGAGGAGCTCTACGATCTCAGCGATGAGAAGGGCAATTCCCTGAAAGGGAGCGTACTGGCCATGCTCAGCAAAAAGCTGTTGGTGAACTCCATCGGCGCTCTGTTCGACCTGCTGTCCAAAACCGGCAACCGGGAGGCCATCCAGGCCAGCGCCAACTACCTCTCCACCGGGGTCTATCAGATCTACCGCCGCCTCTATCAGGCCAGTCCCAGCTATAACCCCGACTTTTTCTCCGTCTCTCCCCGGCATTTTGAGGCCGGCCTGGCGGATGCCGATATGAAGTGTGACCTGGCCGAGCTGGAGGACGCCCTGGCGGCCCAGGACAAAGAGAAAATCCCTCTGCCCGAAATGGGCCACGAGGCGCTCTCTCAAAATTACCCGGTGCTCTACCAATCCCTCTACCAGCTCATTCATGGGGCAGGGGAGCGCATTAACGGCCTGATGGCCGCCCGGCGCAGCAAATAACTCACGTCCTCTCCAAATCAAGCCCGCTGCGCTGGGCTTTGATTTGGCTTGATTCCTTTCGGAGGTATTCACCTATGACTGATCAATCCAAAATCCGTAATTTTTCTATTATCGCTCATATTGACCATGGCAAGTCCACCCTGTCCGACCGGCTCATCGAGCTGTGCGGCGCGGTGACCGAGCGGCAGATGGAATCCCTGCTGCTGGACAACATCGACCTGGAGCGTGAGCGGGGCATTACCATTAAGGCCCGGGCCGTCCGTCTGGACTACAAGGCCCAGGACGGGGAGGTCTACCATCTGAACCTCATCGACACTCCGGGCCACGTGGACTTTAACTACGAGGTCTCCCGCTCTCTGGCCGCCTGTGAGGGTGCGGTGCTCATTGTGGACGCCTCCCAGGGCATCGAGGCCCAGACCCTGGCCAACACCTATCTGGCCATGGAGCACGACCTGGAGATCCTGCCGGTCATCAACAAAATTGACCTGCCCGCCGCCGACCCTCAGCGGGTGAAGGAGGAAGTGGAGAACATCCTCGCCCTTCCCGCCCAGGACGCCCCGGAGATCTCCGCCAAAATGGGCATCAACATCCCCGCGGTGCTGGAGGACATTGTCCACAACATCCCTGCTCCCACCGGCGACTCCAGCGCCCCTCTGAAGGCTCTGGTCTTCGACAGCCAGTATGACCCCTATGTGGGCGTCATTGTCTACTTCCGGATTATGGAAGGCTCTCTGAAAAAGGGCATGAACGTAAAAATGATGGCCTCCGGGGCCAGCTATCAGGTGCTGGACTGCGGCTATCTCAAGCCCCTGGGCATGGAGTCCTGCGGGGAGCTGACCGCCGGCGAGGTGGGCTGGTTCACCGCATCCATCAAAAACGTGAAGGACACCCGGGTGGGCGACACCATCACCGGAGTGGAGTGTCCCGCCGAAGAGGCGCTTCCCGGCTACCGTCCCGCCCAGCCCATGGTCTACTGCGGCATCTACACCGAGGACGGCTCCAAATACCCCGACCCGAGGGACGCCCTGGAAAAGCTTCAGCTCAACGACGCCTCCCTCTCCTTCGAGCCTGAGTCCTCCGTGGCCCTGGGCTTCGGCTTCCGGTGCGGCTTTCTCGGCATGCTCCACATGGAGATCATCCAGGAGCGTCTGGAACGGGAGTTTGACCTGGATCTGGTCACCACATTACCATCTGCAATATATGCGGTCACACAAACCGACGGTACTGTAGTTCGGGTGGATAACCCCCACAACTACCCCGATCCCGGCTCCATTGCCGAGGCCCGGGAGCCCTACGCCAAGGTGTCCATTATCTCTCCCCCGGACTATGTGGGCAACAGCATGCCCATGTGCCAGGAGCGCCGGGGCATCTTTAAGGACATGCAGTATCTGGACACCAATCTGGTGGAGCTGCACTACTCCATGCCCATCGGGGAGATCATTTACGACTTCTTCGACGCCCTGAAGGCCCGCACCAAGGGGTATGCCTCCCTGGACTATGAGCTGGAGGGCTATGAGAAGAGCGATCTGGTGAAGGTGGACCTGCTTCTCAACGGCGACCAGGTGGACGCTTTGAGCTTCATCGTCCACCGGGAGAAGGCCTATCCCCGTGCCCGGCGGATTTGTGAAAAGCTGAAGGAGAACATCCCCCGCCAGCTCTTCGAAGTGCCCGTCCAGGCGGCCATCGGCGGCAAGATCATTGCCCGTGAGACGGTGAAGGCCATGCGCAAGG
>CALWYG010000054.1 GCA_944385695.1 uncultured Oscillospiraceae bacterium
TGGAGGACGGCATGGCCGAGACCGACTGGGAAGGCTGGGCTATGCTGACCAAGGCCATCGGCGACCGCGTCCAGCTGGTGGGCGACGACCTGTTCGTCACCAACGTGGAGCGTCTGGCTACCGGCATTGAGAAGAAGGTTGCCAACTCCATCCTGATCAAGGTCAACCAGATCGGCACCCTGACCGAGACCCTGGACGCCATCCAGATGGCCAACCGGGCCGGCTACACCGCCATCGTGTCCCACCGTTCCGGTGAGACCGAGGACGCCACCATTGCCGACATCGCCGTGGCGCTGAACGCCGGCCAGATCAAGACCGGTGCTCCCAGCCGTACCGACCGTGTGGCCAAGTACAATCAGCTCCTGCGCATCGAGGAGGAGCTGGGCGACATTGCCGAGTATCCCGGCATGAAGGCTTTCTTCAACCTGAAGTAAGCTTTGAGCTCTCGCAGCAAAGCCGCCCCATTGGGGCGGCTTTGTTTTTGTATTCCCGTTTTTATGGCAAATCTGCCTGGGTCAGCAGGGAAAAACGGTTCTTTCGGGTGGTAAGCAGTCCCTCACGGCGCAATTTGCTCAGCTCGTTGGACAGAGCACTGCGGTCCACCCCCAGGTAGTCCGCCAGCTGCTGACGGTCAAAGGGAATGGAAAAAGTAAGGCTTCCTTGAAGCACAGCTTGGTCAGAGAGATAGGACAGCAGCCGACCTCGAATGGTTTTGGAGGAGGTATAAAAGATCCGGCGGGACAGAGCCAGATTTTTCTCCGCAGTGATGCGCAGCAGGTTGGTTAAAATCAGGTCTCTGCTGGGGCAGCTGTGTGTCAGAAGGGCAGCGGCGTTCAGGCTGAGCAGCACCGTCTCCTGAGAAGCCACCGCGCTGACCATCATAGGCTGTTGGGGGAGGCAGGCGTAGGTCTCCGCAAATACTTCTCCGGCAGCCACATGGCCCAGAATGGTTCGGTTGCCCCAGGCATCGTGATGTTCCACTGTAACGCCTCCGGACAGCACGAGATAGAAGCGGGCGGTGTCTTCCCCGGCCCGGAGGATTCCTTCCCCTCTGGGAAAACGGCGTTGTGTTGCTTCCATGGCGGCCAGGAGAGATTCCAGTTCTTCTGGTGCGGCGCCCAGAAACAGTGGAGTGCGGAGCAAAAATTGGATATCCATAGATCCTCCATTTGTTGTTAAAACAACATACTTATTTGTCCTATCCTACTATACTGAGGACACAAAGTCAAGAAACGGAGGAACCGATATGATTCGTAGGATCATTCACATCGACCAGGAGCGCTGCAACGGCTGCGGACTGTGTGCCCGGGCCTGCCACGAAGGGGCCATTGGTATGGTGGATGGAAAGGCCAAACTGCTGCGGGACGACTACTGTGACGGTCTGGGAGACTGTCTGCCCACCTGTCCCACCGGAGCGATCACCTTTGTGGAACGGGAGGCGGCCGCCTATGACGAGGCCGCTGTCCAGGCCCGGAAGAAAGAATTGGAGCAGCCTCTGGCCTGCGGCTGTCCGGGCAGCCAGTCCCGTACCATCTGCCGGGAGGAGCAGGAACGGCACACGGCGCCCTCCGCTGTGGCCTCCCAGCTGCGGCAGTGGCCGGTGCAGATCAAGCTGGCCCCCGTGCATGCCCCCTATTTTCAGGGAGCAAAGCTGTTGGTGGCGGCGGATTGCGGCGCATATGCCTATGGAAACTTCCATAACGAATTTATGGGGGGCAAGGTGACCCTAATTGGCTGCCCCAAGCTGGATGGGGTGGATTACAGTGAGAAGCTGACGGAGATCCTCCGGGAGAATGATATTAAGAGCGTCACGGTGGTCCGTATGGAGGTGCCCTGCTGCGGCGGGCTGGAGCATGCCGTGATCACCGCCCTGAAGCATAGCGGAAAGATGATTCCCTGGCAGGTGGTCACTCTATCTACCGACGGGCATATTCTGGAGCAATAAAAAACAGGCATACCGCCGAAGCGGTATGCCTGTTTGGTTAAGAATTGGATTTTGCATCGGGGGCACAGGGAACCAATTTCTCCACCAGAGCCCATTCGACCCGGCGGTCGCACAGTTCCTCCACCTGGATGTGGAGCCCAAGGGCATCCACACTGGGGCGGCTGCCGTCCTCAGGGATCACAGGCAGCTGGGCAAAGACAAGTCCGCCCAGGGTGTCGTAGTCCCGGTCTTCCTCCTCGGGCAGGTCCAGACCGATGGCCTCGGCCAGCTCTTCCAGGTCGGCAGAACCGGATACCCGCCAACGGTTTTCATCCAACTGAATGATTTCCTGCTCCTCCTGGGGATCAAATTCATCGTAGATGTTGCCCACCAGTTCCTCCAGCAGGTCTTCCAGGGTAACCAGACCGCTGGTTCCGCCGTATTCATCCACCACCAGAGCCATGTGGATCTTTTTCCCCTGCATATCCCGGAACAGCACATCTGCCTGGACTGTCTCCGGCACAAAATAAGCCGGGCGAAGCAGCTCCTTTAACGGCTTGGGATTGGAGAGGTGGAAATTCAGCAGGTATTCCCGGGTGGAGAGGATGCCCAGAATGTCATCCACATCATCCCCGTATACCGGGAAGCGGGATAGGCCGGACTGGCGGATGGTGTCCAAAATAGCGTCCGGGTCCTCGTCTAAGGAGAGGGTGACCATGTCAGTGCGGTGGACCATCACGTCCTTTGCGGTCATGTTGTCAAATTCAAAGACGTTTTCAATAAATTCCTTTTCGTTGGCTTGGATGGCGCCGGACTCCTCGCCCTCTTCCACCATCGCCATGATGTTGTCCTCAGATACCTGATCGCCCCGGCGCAGCAGCTTCATAACAGGCCGCCACAGCAGCGCTACGTTGGCGCAGGCGCTGACAGCAAACAATATGGGCCATATTTGGTCCCCAGACACGGAAATTCCCCCTTAATTTGAATACAAAAAACATTGGTACGAATGCAATCATACCACAGAAGGAAGCAAGACGCAAGTGGCCGTGAGATTTTCTGCTAGAAAGAGCGATAATTACTGTCAAAAAGGGAGGGATATGATATAATTTAAAAAAACAGGCTGGCGGGGCCTGAGAAGAGGGAGAAGATCGACATGGCAGAGATGGCTGGGCGAGTGCGGGGACATGTGGCGGAGGGCCTGACGTTCCTGAAGTGGGTGCTCTATGCCTGCGCAATTGGAATCTTAGTGGGCCTTGTGGCCGTCGCGTTTTTCTATGGAATTGATTGGTCCACCCAGCTGCGGGAACACAACCCCAGGATCTGTGTGCTGCTGCCGGTGGTGGGATTTTCTATTGTGTTGATTTACCGGATCTGCGGCATGGAAAAGGACCGGGGGACCAACCTGGTGCTGATGGCAGTGCGGGAGGCAGAGCCCCTGAAGCTGCGCACCGCTCCGCTGATTTTCCTTTCCACCATCCTGACCCATTTGGCGGGCGGGTCCGCCGGACGAGAGGGAGCGGCCTTGCAGTTAGGCGGGTCTTTGGGAGCCTATGTGGGGCGGAAAATTGGACTGGATGCCAAGGATGGCCGCATGATGGTCATGTGCGGTATGGCCGGGGCCTTTTCCGCACTGTTTGGTACGCCGCTGACTGCCGCCGTCTTCGCCATGGAAGTGGTGAGCGTGGGCGTCATGTACTACGCCGCTATTGTGCCTTGTCTGGTGTCCGCCTGCGTGGGGCTGCTGGTGGCCCGGCAGTTTGGCCTGCATGAGGAGCTTGGATACGATGTGGCGCAGGTGCCCGAGCTGGAGCCGGTGTCCATGGTGCAGGTGGCCGTGCTGGGCATTCTGTGCGCGCTGGTGTCCATCCTGTTCTGTAAAGTGATGCATGCCGCTCCAAAGCTCTATGCCAAGGTCTTTCCTGGAACCCTTCTCCGGGCGGCGGCAGGCGGGGTTTTTGTATTGCTGCTTACTATTCTGGTGGGAGCCCAGACCTACAACGGAGCAGGCGAGGCGGTGATCCGCCGGATGATCGGCGGGGAAACGATTCCCGAGGCGTTTTTATTAAAAATTTTGTTTACTGCCCTCACCCTGGGAGCGGGGTTCCGGGGCGGAGAAATTGTACCGGTACTGTTTACCGGCTGTGCCTTCGGCACCCTGGCCGGGCCTATGCTGGGCCTGCCCCACGCTTTTTCCGGTGCGCTGGGAATGGCAGCAGTCTTTTGCGGGGCCACAAACTGTCCGCTCAGCTCCATTTTACTTTCCTACGAGCTGTTTGGAGGGAAGGGGCTCCCCCTATACGCCCTGTGCGTGGGAGTGTCCTACATGCTGTCGGGCTATTACGGTCTCTACGGGGAACAAAAAATCGTCTATTCCAAATTCAAAACCGAGTGGATTGATACCAAGGTAAAATAGGGGGGAGAGGGCTTCCTTTTGAAACCATGGCTGTTTTGCGCAAAGGGCTTTCTTTCTTCGGCCGGAAGGCGGGGAGACTTTTCTTTTCCTGTTGCGAAAAAATGACTTTCCGCCTATAATTTGGGGCGTAAATATTAGAAACCAGCCAATTTTGGCTATGTTAACACATAGAAAGGGGTACTTTATTATGCGTCCTGAACTCATCAGCCAGCCCATTACCGGTATTTGTTCCTTTGGCCGATATCCCATCTGCCTGGACCTGGACGAGCTGCACGCCGACTTCGGCGTATTGGGCGTCCCCTTTGATATGGGGGTGGGCTTCCTCAGTGGAGCTCGCATGGGCCCCCGCCGTATCCGCGAGGCCTCTACTCAGTATGGCCGGGGCGAGGTAGGCTATTACGACTACGAAGCCGATGAGCAAATGCTGTGTGCTCCCATCACCATTGCCGACTGCGGCGATGCCGACGTGCTCCAGGGCGACCGGGACTATTCCTTTACCTGCATTGAGCGGGCGGTGCGCCGGATCATTCGGGCCGGCGCCATCCCCATGGTCATGGGCGGCGACCACTCCATCAGCATCCCTGTGGGGCGGGCTCTGGAGGAGTACGGCAAGAAGATCTGCGTCATTCAGTTTGACGCCCACCTGGACTGGACCAGCCATGTGGGCCCCCTGGTCCAGGGCAACGGCAGCCCTATGCGCCGGATGTCTGAGATGGACCACATCGGAGAGATGGTGCAGATTGGCCTGCGGGGCATGGGCAGCGGTAAGAAGTCCGACTATGACGACGCACGGGCTTACGGCAGCCGCCTGATCTCTGCCCGGGAGCTCCATGAAAAGGGCGTGCAGTATGTGCTGGACCAGATTCCCGATGCCGAGGCTTATTACATCACCTTCGACATTGACGGCTATGACATGACCCTGGCCCCCGGCGCGGCCTCTCCGCTCCCCGGCGGCATCACCTATGAGGAGAGCATGGATCTGTTGAAAGCCATCTGCCAGACGGGCAAGGTGGTGGCCATGGACCTGGTGGAGGTTGCCCCCTCCTTCGATCCCACTGGCTGTACCGAGCGCCTGGCTGCCCTGACCATGCTTCAGGTCATTGCCCACGCAGGTAAGAAGCTTCACGAGAACAAGTAAACAAATAAGTGTGCCTGCCGCGAGGGCGGCGCGGGTCTTCCCGCGCCGCCCTCTTGTTTTCTTGCAATGAGCGTGGATTTTGTCTATAATAGGGGTTACATCAAGCAAGGGAGCGTAGAGCATATATGACCAAGTTTTATCACTATAACTTTAATGTTTTGGATTTGGAGCGCAGTCTCTCCTTTTACAAACAGGCGCTGAACCTCTCCCCAGTGCGGGAAAAGACTGCGGAGGACGGTTCGTTTAAACTGGTATTTCTGGAGGATGAGGTGGGCAGTCCCTTCCAGCTGGAACTGACCTGGCTGCGGGACCGCGCGGAGCCTTACAACCTGGGAGAGTGTGAATTCCACCTGGCCTTCCATACGGATGAATATGAGCAGCTGTACCAGCGGCACAAAGAGATGGGCTGCATCTGCTTTGAGAATCCCGCCATGGGTATTTACTTTATCGCCGATCCGGACGGCTACTGGATCGAGATCGTACCGGAGCGGGACTGATGGCGGTGAAAAGCCGTAATTTGGGTTGGCCGGGATTTTTCCGGCTGTTTGCCGTGCTGTGTGCCATTCTCCTGCTGCTGGCCCAGAGCGGGCAGGAGCTGGTGGCTCCAGGTTCGGGGCAGTGGCAGGTGCTGAGCGTCTATGAGGGGATTACCCGGTGGGCAGTCCCCGCCTTGTTCATGCTCTGGGGAATGTTTGCCCTGGAAGGGGGCAAGCCCCACCTGTCCGGGGCACTTACCGGCCTTGCGCTGCCTGCCTTCTGCCAGCTGGTGGTTTGGGGCGCGGTCTATGCGATTGTGGCCCATCTTCTGGGCGGTGGAAGCGTTTCTCTGGAGGGGATCTGGGGTGCGCTGGTGTCGGCAGCCAAGGGGAACACCTATTTTCATCTATGGGTGCTCTACCCGCTCATCGGCCTGTATCTGGTCCATCCAGTGCTCCACCGCTTTACCTCTTCCGCCAGCCGGGGAGAGGTACGGTATTTTCTGATCCTTTGTTTTTTGCTGGCCAATCTGCTGCCTCTATGGTCGGCCTTTGATCCAGACAGCCTGTGGGTCAGGCAGCTGGAGCGGCTGGACATCCATCTGGTGCTGGGATGGGTGGGGTGTTATGTGGGCGGTTGGTATCTGCGCCACTATGTCATTGGACGTATCCCCGAGTTTATTCTCTATGCTTTGGGCATTCTGGGTCTGGTTCTGACGCTGATGGGGCCAAAACTCCTGGGCGGCGACCGGGCGCTGTGGTATGGCTATACCACCCCCAATGTGGTGCTCACCGCTGCGGCCTTCTGCACGCTGTTTCGGTATGTGCTGGGGGTGAGCGAGGAGCGATCCCGGAAGCGGGCGGTCTATGAAGTGGGGGCCTACGCCTTTGGCATTT
>CALWYG010000055.1 GCA_944385695.1 uncultured Oscillospiraceae bacterium
AAGGCACAGTGTGGTGACCACAGTAAGAATCTGCATGATCCGGTTTTGCCGGATGTCCACCTGGGCCTGAAAGAGCTCTCGTACCTGCAGGCAATATTCCCGCAGCAGCTGATCCTCGTCCCGCAGGCGGCCCAGACGCTTGACGGCCAGATGGAACAGCCGCCGCTCATGCTCGGAGAAACAGCCGCTCTCGTCCTCCTCCAGCTCGCAAACCATGTCCCCCAGCTGGGAGTGGTAGCGGTACCAGTTCATAGTCTCTTTGCGCAGGGCGGTAATGGGGGCGCTGAAATGGTCCAGGCAGCCGGCCAGAATCGCGTCCTCCAGCTGGCTGAGCTGGTCCTCCAGCTCCTCCAGATGGTGGTGGTCCTTTGCAATGAGCAGCTCCAGCAGCTCATAAAAGATCCGGCCAGGCCCATTTTCCCGCCAGCGCTTCTCTTTGGCCAGGCGGGCAATGAGGGAGCGGGCGGCGCCGCAGTCGTCACACAGGACCATGTGGCGGTCCGTGAGCAGATAGCCGAAAGCGATGGGCTGCCCGTCCTTGGTTTTTCGGGGAGTAAAGACCGTGCCGCACAGGCAGTCCCCCCGCATTTCCGCCTTGCAAACTCGGGCGTCTCGGGCGGGAGGGGTGTGGTGGAGGGCCGTTTCCAGTCCCGGCAGCGAGGGGGTGTGGGACAGCTCCTCGCTGGTCAGGAGGGTGAGCGTGCCTTCCTCCGGCCCGGCGGGGCGGGTGAGCAGCTCCAGTGTGGGACGGAGCAAGTATGTCTCCATGTGTAAGACCTCCCTGTCTCTTCCGGATGGAAAAATGTTTGGATTTCATTGTATCACAGCGGCGGGAAATGGCAAGGGGCACTTGCCCAAAACCGGCGGGCTGTGCTATGATAGGGGACGAATAGTTGGAAAGGAAGCGGCAGCCATGTACATTGATTCCACCCGATACACCACCCGGCCTACGGACGACCGCATCCCTCAGGAGCTGGCCATCTACGACCGGCTGGAGGAGCTGAACATCCCCTACGTCCGGGTGGATCACGACCACGCCGACACCATTGAAATCTGCCACCAGGTGGAAAAGATTTTGAAGGGGAAGATCTGCAAGAACCTCTTCCTCTGCAACCGCCAGCAGACGGAGTTTTACCTTTTGATGATGCCCGGAGACAAGCCCTTCAAGACCAAGTACCTCTCCGCCCAGCTGGGCTGCTCCCGGCTGTCCTTTGCCGACGACGGGCACATGGCCCAGCTGCTGCAGACCGTTCCCGGTTCCGTGTCCGCCATGGAGCTGCTCTTTGACACAGAGCACCAGGTCCAGCTGGTCATTGACCGGGAGCTGATGGCCGATGAATATATCAGCGGCCACCCGGGTATCTCCACCTCCACCCTGCGCCTGAAGCGGGAGGATATGCTGAAGTTTGTCGCCTCCACCGGCCACGAGCCCATCTACATTGACCTGCCCGACCCCAGAAACGAGGAATAAAGAAAACGTCCGGCTTTTTTAGCCGGACGTTTTTTATGCCGTTTTTATGCCTTGCGAAGAATGCCCATGGGAGTGCACTCCTCCCCCTGGCCCAGGGGGTTGTCCCCCAGAGCTTTGGCCAGAAAGTCCATAGAGGGCGTTTTCTCCGAGAAGCCCAGGATGTTGGCGCCCAGGGCGTTGATGTCCACAATGGCCACCGGGGGGCCCAGGGCCTGGGCCAGCTTTTGGGAGGGGCCCAGGGGGGCGGCGGGGGTGAGCACCACATAGTGGTCGTAGGGGGGGATGGTGCCCTCGGTGGGGCCGTCGATGCCCCGGGCCTTGGGGCCTGCCACAATGTAGAACCAGCCCTTCTGATGCAGGATCTTACCGATGACGCTGCAGAAGGCGGCAAAGAGAATCCGGAGGGTACCGCACTCCTGAAGGGCCATCTCCATGGTCTCGGGGATGCCCAGGCCAATGCCCGCAGGGGTCTTGGTGACGTAGCGGCTCAGGGTGACGGCCAGTTTCCGGGGGCGTATATCCTCCATGGGAATGGCCCGGCTCTGGGTGCAGGCCACCGCCTTTTCAGAGATGAACAGGATGTCCCCGGGCTGCATCTGGTCCTTGGGGTACTTGTTCACTACATCGACCATGTTGTCGTCCTTGGTGATCAGGTGGGTTTTCACCGGAATGCGCAGATAGTCCACTCCATCCACCGTGCGGACCAGGTTTTTTCCGGGATTGGCGGAATAGTTGTCGTGCTCGGGCATGATTTCGTTCTCCTCTCAACGGGGCGCGTAGATGCCCCGGTTCAGTTTGTCCAATGGCGGGCTCATTATAGCACCGCTGGGGACAGGTTTCCATCCCCTGTGGAAAATTTTCATAAATTCCCCCGGAGACAGCCCCCGTCCACCCCGGAAATGTCCACATTTCGCAGCTGATTGTGGAGATTTTCCGGGCTTTCCACCGCCACCTCGGTGTACCGGGTGGTGTAGCCCCGCCACGCTCCGTCCCGCTGCTGCTCCAAGAGGACCTCCAGGGTTTGCCCCACAAACTGTTCCAGGTAGGCCTGCTCCATGGCCTGGGCCACCTGCGATGCCCGGTGGGCACGCTCCTCCTTCACGGCCTTAAGCACCTGACCGGGCATTTTGGCCGCCGGGGTGCCCGGGCGCTTGGAGTAGGGAAAGATGTGCATGGCGGAGAAGGCGCACGTCTGGATGAAGTCCAGGGTCTGGGCAAACTCCTCCTCCGTCTCTCCGGGAAAGCCCACAATGAGGTCGGTGGTGATGGCGGGGGTGTCGAAATACCGGCGCAGGAGGGTGACGCTCTCATAGTAGCGGGCGGTATCGTATTTCCGGTTCATCCGCTTCAGGGTGGCATCGCAGCCGCTCTGCATGGACAGGTGGAAGTGGGGGCAGAGGTTTGGCAGCTTGGCCGCCCGGGCACAGAAGTCCTGGGTGATGGTCCGGGGCTCCAGGGAACCAAGCCGCACCCGGCAGTGGGGGGCGGCATCGCACACGGCCTCTATGAGGTCGATGAGGGTGGGCCCGTCCTTCCACTCGTGTCCCCAGGAGGAAATTTCAATGCCGGTGAGTACCAGCTCCTGGTAGCCCTCTGAGGCCAGATGGGCGGCCTGCTTCCGGGCCTTGTCCAGGGGCAGGGAGCGGATGGGACCCCGGGCGTAGGGGATGATGCAGTAGGAGCAGAAGTTGACGCAGCCGTCCTCCACCTTCAGCATGGCCCGAGTACGGCCCTCCAGCCCTCCGGCGGGGAGTACCTCAAAGACCCGGCGCTCAAAGGCGTTGTCCAGGGCGGTAATGGGCTGGCGCTCCTGCCAGGTGCGCTCCAGCAGCTCCACAAAGCCCTGCCGGTCCCCCGTGCCGGACACCAGGTCGATGGACAGCTCCTCCATGTCCTGGGGGTGGGTCTGGGGGTAGCAGCCGCACACGGCGATGATGGCGTCGGGGGCGGTTTTCCGGGTGCGGCGGATGACCTGCCGGGACTTTTTGTCGCTGACGGCGGTGACGGTGCAGGTGTTGATGATATAGGCGTCGGCGCTCTCCTCAAAGGGGACCAGGGTGTGCCCCCGGGCGGAGAGCAGCTGCTCCAGGGCCTGGGTCTCATACTGGTTTACCTTGCAGCCCAGAGTATAGAAAGCGACCTTCATGGAGCCACCGGGTGCTGGGGGACCACGGCGCAGAAGACCAGATCCTCCTGGCTGTCGTTGATGAGGCTGTGGCTGTGGCCCATGGGGCAGTAGTGGCAGATTCCCGCGTAGACAGGCTCATATTCCCCGTCGTACAAAGCCTTCCCCTTGCCGGAGAGGATGAAAATGATTTCGCTGTTGCCCTCGTGGGTGTGCAGGCCGATGGAGCTGCCCGGAGCCAGACGGCCGGTTAGAATTTTGTTGTGCTCGTCCTGAACGACCTTGTTGAAAAACGTGCCCTCACCGCCCTTGAAGTTCTGGTGGGCCTTCTCTTCCATGGTGTCAAAGTGAATGAGCATGGTTGTCTTCCTCCTTTGTATCTTGTGCCGGAGGGGAATCCGGCTTCTTTAAATCTTCGGGGAGCAGCTCCATGAGCTGCTCTCGGGTGGGCTGGTCCAGCTGGGCCACCCGGTCGGACTGGCGGGCAACGGCCTTTTCAAAGAGATTGCGCACATCCCGGGCGTTGCCGAAATTCTCGTCCCGGCTGGCGTAGAGGGCCTGGAGCTGCTGCTCCATGAGCGCCTGGGCGGCCTGGGACAGGGCGTAGCCATTTTTTTGGCACATGGAGCGGAAAATGTCCATGAGCTGCGTTCCGTCGTAGTCCTCAAAGAAAAAGTATTTGTTGAACCGGGACTCCAGACCGGGGTTGGAGTGGATAAAGGCCTCCATGGGGCCGGTGTACCCGGCCACAATGACAATGAGGTCCTTTCGGTGGTCCTCCATATTTTTCAGCAGTACCTCGATGGCCTCATGGCCGAAGTCGTTGGCGCTCTCGGCGTTGACCAGGGCATAGGCCTCGTCGATGAACAATACACCCCCGATGGCCTTCTGTACGGCCTCCTGGGTCTTCAGGGCGGTCTGTCCCACAAAGCCTGCCACCAGGCCGGACCTGTCCACCTCACTGAGCTGCCCCTGGGACAGCACGCCAATGGCGTGGTAGATTTTGGCCAGCAGCCGGGCCACGGTGGTTTTACCCGTGCCGGGGTTGCCTAAAAAGACCAGGTGGAGGGACATTGGAGGGACGGGCAGACCTGCCTCATCCCGGAGCTTTCGCACCTTCACCAGGTTGATGAGGCTCTTCACATCCTGCTTGACCTTCTCCAGGCCGCACAGACTGTCCAGCTCTGCCAGCAGCTCCTCCAGAGTGGGCTCCTGCTTTGGGGGCGGCTCTGGGGCGGGCTCCGGTTCCGGCTGCTTCGGGGGAGCGGAAGGGGCGGGGGCGGGCTTGGCCGGGGCGGAGACGAACGGGTCCGCCTTCAGGGCGGGGCGGTCCCCCTTCAATCCGTCTTTGTCGCAAAGGGACAGGAGGGTGTCGCTGCAGGCGTTGACAAATCCGGCCTCACGTTCGCTGACCACCCCGTCCACCGCGGCAAAAAGCAGCAGAATGAGGGTCAGCTGGTCGGTGAAGCGCCGGGCCAGGGAGGTGCCCCGCATGCGGTCGTACCGGCGCAGGTCCTGAAAAAAGGACGGGGGCTGAAAGAGGTCGAAATTGGCCACCCCCGTGGCCACCTCCCAATAGAGGGCGGAGGGGACCGGGTTGCCCTGGGACCAGATGGCGTTATAGTACTCCACATGGAGCGGGGTGATGGAACTGGCGTTGTCCGCCTGCCACACCCCCAGGGCATATTGGCGCATATATCCGTCCACCTGGCGGCTGAAGCTCATGCGCAGAGCCGGGTCGGGGATCAGCTTGCGGAAGGCCGCAGTGGCCTCGCTGTACTGCTTGTGGACCTCACTGGGGGTCATGGGTTCGCCCATGGTACCCGCCTCCTCCCTGGGATTTTGACCGTACCATTATATAAAAAAGAGAAAAGTCGGTCAAGGGAAGATAAAAAGTTTACATAAAGATGTAAACTTTTTGTTATTTCGACTTTTTCCGTTGACGGGACAACAAAATCCCTGTAAAATATGAAGAGTATATCCAAAAGCAATATGGAGGAACCGATTATGGCAGACAAGCAGAACTCGTCCCCCCGCGACAGTGGAGCGAAAAAGGCGCCCCCCCGGCGCAACGATGTGATCCGCTGTGAAAACTGCGGCGAGGACTATGCCATCACCTATAAGCGCTGCCCCTTTTGTGATGAGCGCCCCGGCCGGGCCGGGGGAATTGTATCCGGCGGACGCCGGGTGGCCAATACCCGGGGCGGCGGCTACGGCGGGCCCATCAACCCCATCCAGGTGGCTGGGCTTATTATTTCCCTGATTGTAATCATTGCCGCTTTGGTCATTATGGTACGCTTTATTGGCGGCCCGCTGCTCAGCGGAAAGGGCAGCGCCAGCTCCGGCGAAAGTTCCGTGAGCACCAGCCAAGGCAGCACCAGCCAGAGCGGCAGTCAGTCCGGCTCCGGCAGCCAGCCCAGCAGCTCCTCTTCCGGCCAGAGCGGCAGCACATCCCAGTCCGGCGGCGTGGAAGTGGAGTCCATTACCTTGAACGGAACGGACTACACCCTGCAGTATAACGAGACCTTCACCTTTGTAGCCACCGTCACCCCCGAGGGAGTGGAGGACAGCGTGGTCTGGACCAGCAGCAATCCTGAGGTCCTTACCATCGATGAGAAGGGCAATGTGAAGAACGTCAACACCGGCGGCAGCGTGGAGCGGGTTACCGTCACGGCCACCTGCGGCGGAATGCAGGCCGAGTGTGTGGTCTATTGCCGGGCTCAGAATCCGGGCAGCGGCTCCGGTACCTCCGGCGGCAATACCGGAACCTCCGGCAGCACCGGCACGGTGACCTCCGGCAGCAAGGGCACCATTGTCAACGCCAGCGGCGGCCTCAATATCCGCTCCGGTCCGGGCACCAGCTATGACAAGGTAGCCAGCGCTCAGAACGGCGCAGAGGTTACCATTCTGGGTGAGGAGAACGGCTGGTACAAGATCAAATACAACAATACCGACACCGGCTATGTGTCCAAGGACTATGTGTCCGTAAGCTGAGCATAAGCACGCCGGGCGCCGGGGGACGGTAAGTTCCCCGGCGCTTTTTTGTGTTCTTGCATTTGCCGGAAAGTTGGGGTAAGATAGGGACACCAAAGCATTTTGGGAGGATTCGTTTATGCGGGATGGATTTATCAAGGTTGCCGCCGGGACGCCGGAGATTCGGGTGGCGGACTGCGCCTATAACGCCAAGCAGTGCATTGACCTCATCCGCCGGGGGGCGGAGCAGGGGGTCAAGGTGCTGTGCCTGCCCGAGCTGTGTCTGACGGGCTACACCTGTGCCGACCTGTTTTTGCAGGATACCCTCCTGACCGGGGCCGAACTGGCTCTGGCGTAGGTGTGCAAGGCCTCGGAGGAAGTGGACATGCTCATCGCGGTGGGCCTTCCGGTGCGCAACAAGTGGGATAACAAATTGTATAATTGCGCAGCAATACTCCATAAAGGAGAGATTTTAGGGCTGGTGCCCAAGACCTATATCCCCAATTATGGGGAGTTTTATGAGCAGCGCTGGTTTGCCTCCCGGGCGGAAATGGCGGAGACCGTCGAGCTGTGCGGCCAGTCTGTATGTATGGAAACGGACGTGCTGTTCCAGTGTGAAAGCATGCCCAATCTGGTGATCGGCGTGGAGATCTGCGAGGACCTGTGGGCTCCCGAGCCCCCCTCCACGGCCCTGGTCCGGGCGGGCGCTACCCTGATCCTCAACCTGTCCGCCTCCAACGAGACCGTGGGCAAGGCCAGCTACCGCCGCTGCCTGGTGTCCGGCCAGTCCGGGCGGCTGATGTGC
The DNA here is from genome assembly GCA_944385695.1 of uncultured Oscillospiraceae bacterium. Lineage (GTDB taxonomy): Bacteria > Bacillota > Clostridia > Oscillospirales > Oscillospiraceae > Lawsonibacter. The sequence continues at coordinate 7,375 of CALWYG010000055.1, forward strand.
GGCTATGTGTACGCTGACGCGGGCGAAGGGGAGTCCACCACCGACCTGGTTTTTGCCGGACACAACCTGATTGCGGAAAACGGGACGGTTCTGGCCGAGAGGCGCTTTGAGACCGGGCTGACCATTTCGGAGATTGATGTGGACAAGCTGGTCTATGAGCGCCGGAGGGTCAACACCTTCACCACAAGTGAGAAGGAAATCTGGCGGGGGTCCTTTGACCTGGAGCTGGAGGACACCGTTCTCACCCGGCCGGTGGAAAAGAACCCCTTTGTCCCTGCCGACCAGGGGGACCGGAAGGCCCGGTGCCAGGAGATTTTGACCATCGCCGCCCTGGGCCTGAAGAAGCGCCTGGCCCATACCCATGCCAAAACCGCTGTGGTGGGCCTATCCGGGGGACTGGATTCCACCCTGGCCCTGCTCATTACCGCCCGGGCCATGGACCTGCTGGGCCGCCCCCGCACGGACATTACCGCCATCACCATGCCCTGCTTCGGCACCACCAGCCGCACCAAGTCCAATGCCCAGATCCTGGCCGAGCGCATGGGCACCACCTTCCGGGAAATCGACATCGGCCCGGCGGTGAAGGTCCACTTCCAGGACATCGGCCAGTCCATGGACGATCTGTCCGTCACCTTTGAAAACGGCCAGGCCCGGGAGCGCACCCAGGTGCTCATGGATGTGGCCAACCGCTTTGGCGGCATGGTCATCGGCACGGGGGACCTGAGCGAGCTGGCCCTGGGCTGGGCCACCTACAACGGGGACCACATGTCCATGTATGGAGTGAACGGCTCCATCCCCAAGACTCTGGTGCGCCATCTGGTGGCCTACCCCGCCGATGAGGCCGAGGTCTCCGACCCCAAGCTGGCCGCTGTGCTCCGGGACATTTTGGACACCCCCGTCTCCCCCGAGCTGCTGCCCCCCAAGGAGGGGGAGATCGCCCAGCGCACCGAGGACCTGGTAGGGCCCTATGAGCTCCACGACTTCTTCCTCTACTATGCCATCCGCTGGGGCTTCTCACCCAAGAAGGTGTTCCGCCTGGCCATGGCGGCCCTGGGCGAGACCTATGGCCGGGAGACCATTTTGAAGTGGCTTCATAACTTCTACCGCCGCTTCTTTGCCCAGCAGTTCAAGCGCTCCTGCCTCCCCGACGGGCCCAAGGTGGGCTCGGTCACCCTGTCTCCCCGGGGCGACTGGCGGATGCCCAGCGACGCAGTGAACACTCTGTGGATGAGAGAGCTGGAGACCCTCTCCTGAACCGAATAACCTTCTGCGGCCCCGTTTGGGGCCGCTTTTTTTATGTAAAAATGTAAAGCTCGCTTGACATGTTGAATGGCCTGTGCTATACTCCGAAGTGTAAAGGAAGCTTTACTTTTTGGAGGAGGTGTTCCCTTGACCAACAAAATTGCCCAGCTGCGCAAGGAGCATCACATCTCCCAGGCGGAGCTGGCCGATGCGGTGGATGTGACCCGCCAGACCATTATTTCCCTGGAAAACGGGCGGTATAATGCCTCCCTGCTGCTGGCCCACCGGATTGCCAAATACTTTGGCCTGACCATTGAGGAAGTATTCTTGTTTGAGGAGGAAGAGGGATGAAACCAGACCTTTGGAAGAAGCTGCGCATCCGGGAACGGATGGCGCAGGCGGTCATTGTGATCAGTATTGTTGCCCGATACGTTGTGATTCCGAACTTCGATTTGGAGCCTGGGCTTGCGCATATTCTGGAAAACGCCTTTCAAGGCGCCTTCGGCGCCGCCCTGATTTTGCTGATTCTCTGGGGCGTCCGCAGAGAGGGGTGGGAAAAGGCCAGCCCCCAACAGCGGCGGGAGATAGAGCTGGAGGAAGGGGACGAGCGGAATGTGGCCATCCGGGAGAAGGCGGCCGCCTTTGCCTTTGATGTGTCCTGCGACGGGCTTGTGGTGTTGTTTTTCCTTATGTCCACCCTGGAGTATACGCTGGAAGAGTATGCAGTGCTGGCGGTGCTGGTGCTTCAGCTCATCGCCTATGAGGGACGAAGTGTTTGGCTGAAAAAGCGGATGTAAAGCGGATTTGCGTGGAAAGGATGGAAGAAATGAAAAAACCGGCTCAGTGGAAGATCACGCTGGCCTGGGCGCTGTGCGTGGGCGGATTTTTGTATAATACCTTTGCCCTGGATTTTCCTGGTTCTGAGATTTACCAGCTCAGCCGCACCGCTGCACGGTTTCTGTCCTATCTGGGGCTGAGCCGAATCTGTGCCTGGAGTTTGGCAAAGGACCGCTGGGAAAAGGCTTCGCCAGAGGAGCGGCGGGACATGGAGCGGGAGGACCGGGACGAGCGCCTGCAGATGATCCGGAATAAGGCGGCCTATCAGACCTGGAAGTATATGGACTGGGTGCTGCTGGCGGGAATGGCCGTGATGCTGCTGCTGGGGTGCCGGTATGGAGTCATCGGCTTTGCTGTGGCAAATCTGGCCAACAGTGTGCTGTATGCCCTGTCATACAGCCGCCTGTCAAAAGAGTATTAGGAGGGCGGAGCCATGAAAAAGGGATGTCGGAAACCTACGGCGGCGGAGTGGATCTTTTGTCTGCTGCTGATCCCGGTGGGCGTGTTTTTTTCCGATGGAGCCCACTATGTGGGAACCTACTCCTGCATAGGACTGGGCGGGGGGATTGGCGGCCTGATCGGTCTGAGCTGGCGGCTTCACAGCTACAATAAGCTTTCTCCCCAGCAGAAGCGGGAAGTGGAGCTGGAGGAGCGGGATGAACGGAATGTGGTGATTCGGGAAAAGGCGGGAAATTTGAGCTGGAAGGTGCTGATCGTCGGCTTGTTTGGGGCGGCAATTATTGCTTCCCGGTTTGACTTTACCATCACTCTGGTATGCTATGGACTGGCACTGGCAGGCCTGATGGTCAACATAGCGGCCGAGATGTGGCTGAGGAAGAAAATGTAGGGGGAACCAGTATGAAAAAGCGGAAAACTCTTCTGCCGGCCCTGGCCCTGGGCCTTGCCGTGGGGCTGGGGGTGGCGGCCGCCGTTCTGGGCGACCAGCTTGCCGCGCCTGTCAGCGGTATAATTTTCGGTCTGGCCGGAGCCATCGGCGGCGTGTCTGCCTCCAAGCTTATTATGGCCCACTTTGACCGCACCTGGACCCCGGAGCAGCGCCGGGAGATCCAGCGGGCGGAGCGGGACGAGCGGAATGTGGCCATCCGGGAAAAGGCGGCCTACTCCAGCTGGTACTGGACCTTGTACCTGCTGTGGGCGCTCTTTTTCCTGACGTTGATTCTGCGGGGCGGGATGTATACGGCTCTGGTGTCGGTGGCCATCGTGCTCCACTGTGTCTTTTACATGGTGAACATGAACCGGTGGACAAAAAAACTATGAGAAGGATTGAGCTTTCTATTTCCCCGGAGCTAGCGGGGGTCATGGTGGATACCCTGCTCAAGCGGCACCTGAACCTGTCCGGCACGGTGGTGCGGCGGATCAAGTGGCTGCCCGACGGGATTCTGGTGGACGGGGTACGGGTCAATACCCGCTTCTGCCCCCAAGCGGGGCAGGTGCTGTCCGTGCGCCTGGATGACCTGGAGCGCAGAAGCGGCATTGTGCCGGCTCCCGGGCCGCTGGACATCCTCTATGAGGACGGGGACATGGTGGTGCTGAACAAGGCTCCGGGGGTGACCGTCCACCCGGGACCGGGGCATTTTGACGATACGCTGGGTAATTTTTTGCTCTGGCATTACGATCTGGAGGGAGAGACGGCAGATTTTCATCCCGTCCACCGGCTGGACCGGGGCACCTCCGGCCTGCTGGCGGCGGCCAAACACCCCCCCGCCCAGGAGGTGCTGAAACATCAGCTCCACCCCAACGCCTTCCGCCGCACCTATCTGGACATCAG
>CALWYG010000056.1 GCA_944385695.1 uncultured Oscillospiraceae bacterium
AACAGAAACTGATGGGTGGGAATGGCAAACAGGGGGCGTGTCAGCTCCCGGACCCCCGGCTGGTCAAAATCCTCCAGATTCTGAGAGGCCAGGATCAGGGAGGACTCCTTCTTCCGCACCCGCTTCAGGCAGTTGCGGATGTAGATTACCGCCGTTGGATTGCTGAGCCACAGGTACAGCTCGTCGATGGCCGCTACGGTATTTCCGACAGTCAGCAGCTGGTCGGACAGATAGGACAGGATGGTAAAGAGCAGCGTGTCCCGCAGGTTCTTGGCAACATTATCAAGCCCCTTCATACAGAACACCAGAAAGCGCCCGGAGGAGATATTGGTGGGGCCGTTGAAGAACCGGGCGTCGGTGCCTTTGCACATGGAATGAAGCCCCAGTAGAAGGTCCCGCAGCATCTCCGGCGGATAGAGTTTCAAATCCTCCTCGCGCTCATAATTTTGGTACGCCTCCTCTATAATGTCGTAGAGATCGGACAGGACAGGATAGTCCGCTGGGCGAAGGTTGGAGAAGTCCGTCTGTTCGCTGATCCCCCACTTGTGGTAGAGCCTCTCCACCATCAGCTCCAGGGTATCGATGTGCGGCGTATCAAAATCCTTGTACACACGGAACAGATCCCGCAGGAAGGAGATGTGCTGGGCCAGGAGCGTCCCGTGAAACGCCGCAGGGGCTTCCGGGTCATTGGGATCGCTTCCATCGTCCCAGCGCCTGGGCTCCAGAAGGTTAATGCGGTACTGGCCGCTGAGGAAAACCAAAAAGCACCCCCCCAATTACCCGCACAGTTCCTCCATCTCATGCTACGAGCCCAGAGAGATAACCGACTTTCCCGACAGGGCCACATTGCACAGCAGGAGTTTCAGCAGGTAGCTCTTGCCCTGCCCGGAGTTTCCCAGGATGATGGCATTGCCGTTGGTCTTGTCCGGCGCTCTCCGGTCCAGATCCAGGATGATGTTGGTGCCATACTTGTCTCTGCCGATGAAAAAGCCTTTGGGGTCCGTTTTGCCGGAGTAGCTGATGGGATAGAGATTGGCCGCGCTGGAGGCAGGAAGCACACGCTCGGCAAAGGAACCGAAGGCGTTTCGGCCCGCCGGATTGACAGACAGGAAGCCTTCCCGCTGGCGCAGGAGCAGTGGGTCGGCCGCCAGCTTCTCCCGAATGAGGACGGCATTGACCGAGCTTCGCAGAGAGCGCAGCTGGTCCAGGCTGCCCGCCGTCAGCTCCAGGAATACGGAGCAATGGACCAGGGGCTCCTGCTCCCGCCGTTGGTTGTGGATGAGGGTGACCACATCCTGAAGCTTCGCTCCCGCGGTGACGCTCTGCTTCATGTTGCTCACATTGCTCTGCTCCATCCGACTCTTGTTGGTGGCCGTATGGAGGATGGCGTTCTCCTCTGCCGCTGTGACGGTTCGTACCGTCAGGTGCAGGGTGACGCCCTCCATTTCCCCCAGCCGCCGCAGTAGGGCCAGCTCCTCCGTGGCAGGCGGATAGGTCCGCAGAGCCATGACGGTGCGGTAGGTACCGCCCAAAATATAATGGTCTGTATTGAATTTCACCGCAGCTGGCGCGATCAGGTCCAGGAACTCCTTGGGTCTGGCCGGAGCCGACGCCTCAGCTTTCTTTTTCTTTCTCTTATCCATGCCGGGTCACCGCCCTTTCTCCATCCACATTCTCAGCCTCTTCCGTCAACATCTCCTGGCGGTAGTAGACAGACAGGAGCCGCTTCACATCCTGCTCCTCTGCCAGACGCAGAGAGATTCCGTAGCCGGAGAGACTTTTTTCTCTCTGCCGCAGGCCCCTTTCATCCGCCGCGGATTTCTCATCCAGCCGATCAATGAGAACAAATTCCCGCGCCGTAGCGGCGGCGGACTGAACGGAGTCCAGATGGCTTAAATCCTGCCGCAGCAGTTCCCGCAGGGCCGGATTGGTCTCCTCCTCCAGCCGCATACGGTAAAACTCCCGGTTTGCCTGAAAGGTCTCCTGGGCGTCCAGGGCCAAAAGCTCCGTGTCCGGGTTCGCCTTGAGCAAAGCAGTGAACGCCCGCACCCGCTGGCCGATGGCATCCAGAGACAGAACGGAGAGGTTTTCCGGGTAGATGAGGAAGAAAATCAATTCCTCACTGCCCACTGTCAAGCCGTGGGGCGTCAATCGCCGGATTCCCATGAGCTGCCTGGTGGTCTGTTGCTGCTTTAACATCTGTTTCTGTTTTCGATTCATTCCTCCAACCCCCATTTGTAAAATTGCTGCCGCAAGAACAAGAAGTTCGCCATGCGCAGCAGAAAATCCAAAATACTGGAGCCGTCCATCTGGATGACAAGAAAGGCATAGAGCACCGTAATGACCAGTGGGGCCATACCCAGGCCCTGAACCAGCGCCAGGACAGAGAGAATCAAGGCCACACCGATGATCCCGATGTCCCGCAGCTGCCATAGCCAGAGCATGGGCTTTGCCTTTAAGTCTTCCGGGTAAATGTACACTGTTCTTCCACCTCCAAATGTTCAGGCCGCCGCGGTTATGTGCCGCGGCGGCCTGGTTTCCTTTACCCCTCCTGATCATCTGCTAGCGCCCGCTGGATACAGTCCAGGAAGAAGGCGTTTTGCTTGATGTTGTGTTTCTCCAGATATGCCTTGAACTGCTCGAACAGCCCCGTGGGTACCTGGAAGGCCACCGTCCGTTTGTCTGTCATACTCATGCTCACCCCTCTCTCATTTTCATAGAATTGTGTCAGCAGCCAGGTCATGTACTGGCCCAGAGTCTTGCCGGAGCTCTCCTGCCCCTCCCGCACCCTGGCATGGAGTGATGCGGGGATGGGCGCGCAGAGGTTTTTCATCCTTTCTTCCATGTGCTTATCCCTCCCCTTCCAGTTCATACTGACGGCCACTTTGCTGCGCCTCCTCCTGCTCGAAGGAGTACAGGCCATCTGTTTCCAGTTCTCGCGCAATTCCCCAGGCCAGCTTGAACCCGGCCATAAAGCTGGCCACAGATGTTTCTTCTCGCAGCAGATTTTGGGTATCCACCAGGTGCATCAAGGTCCGCCGCTGTTCCCGGTCCAGGCAGTCCCGCCCTTCTGGCGGGTGTTCTCTATGTCCTCCTCCATTTCTCTGAAATCCGGCTCCCGGAAAAAACGCCGGTGCAGGGCTTTCATGTAGTCGTTCATGAGGTCGCCTCCTATCCTGACTTTCTGTTCCATAATCGCAAAGCAAGCATATCTAAAGTCCACCCATAAAGCTATTCACGAAAGGTAACAAAGAAAGCCGGTAAACAGAAGCAAAACGCCAATGCTTAGTCGTAACTGTCTCCTTCAACTACTGCCAGGACTGCCTGCAAAATAAACTCCACACATGGGATTGCCACACTGTTCCCCAGCGCTTTATAACGAGCCGAGTCTGACGCGCAGCAGACCTCTGTCCAGCTGTCTGGAAATCCCTGGAGCCGCTCACATTCCAGTGGAGTCAGCCTGCGAATGAGTTTTGGCCCACCTGCCTCTTGCAGTACAAGATCTGTAGCGTCTTTATGCTGACGGGCGCTTTGAGTGCTGACTACCTTGCCGTCTTTGAATACATCCACCCGCTGTCTGCTGAATACCGCATGATGGTCCGTGGCAGTCAGAGTATAGGAGATGTCCTCCTGATCACCAATGCCGTTCCCGCCGTTTTCAGGTTTTCGGTCAATGGCGTTTCCGGTGATGCAGAACATGGACTTCTGCTCTACCAGAGGTACATTATTTCCTCCAGTCCCATAGCGGGCGGACATGGTGGGCGCTACTGCGTGCGGTCCTGTGTACCTGGCATCAATACCATGGTTCTCATAGACGAGGGGCTGGTGCCCGTGCTCCTGAGCCCGGAGCGTGCCGGTTCGGTTCTCTGTCACTTCCATGACACTGCCGCCCTGGTCGTTGAGACATAAAACTGACGGCATACAGTTTCCACCGGCACTGCCCTTCAGCGTGGGGGCAAGCTCCTCATGATAACCGATGCCTCCGGCAGACGCTCCGGCACCGGCTGAAAATCCGGCAGTCAAGGTTGTATGACACTCCGGTGTCAGAATGCCTTTAGCTGTCTCACCCTCCGCAATGAAGGTCTGCTGTTTCATTCCCGGCTGGGCACCCAAGGCTCCGGCTACATCGTGCAAATCCCGAACTTCATCTCTCTGATTTGCCGCAAACGCTACCGGATGCAGCAGACCGTTTCGGCCTGTTGACATCCCGCAGTTCACTCCAAGCGTGGCCGCAACATCCCCAGTCAAGTCGCCGTTGTACCCATCAAACCCGATTGGTATGCTTGTCCTGGTGTTCGGAACCTGCAAATTTGGTATGTCTGTCAGCGAGGAGGCCTGCAGCTTCAGTGCCGCTTCCAGCTGCTCTGGCAGTGCTTTGCCTCGTTCCAACGATCTTCGCAAAATTCCAAGGCACGCCTTGGGGGACAGGTAATATTTAGGATCCGGATTCCTCTCTAATATGCCGGAGAGCTGAGCTCGTACAGGCCTTCGGGGCGCCGGACCTGTGTTAAGGGGAATTTTTCCCTCTCGGTATGGTGAGCGCAGTTCCCAGTAATGGTTTCCAAACAGATCCACACATTCCGGTGACAAATCCAAATACAAATAGGGAATGGATGTTAATGAGGATAACGGCTTTTGCGGAGCCTTTCTCTTTTCCCGAGAGTCAGGATCGATGTTTGGCTCTGGATTCAGCAATGTTAGCTGTCCTCCATTTTCATCAAAGTATTCCATGTAAGTTATCCTCCCAAGTGCTCTGTATGTCCGAAGGTATCAAATAAAAACTCTGCCGCTGAGGACCCGGCAAAATCCGCCACCAGAAAAATACGCTTTCTTCTCTGCGCAACGCCCCAATATTGAGCATCCAGGCAGCGCCAGGCAAGTGAAAAGGAGTGTTCCCGGACTACTATGCAACCTGCATCCGGCCAGGAACATAGGTATGGGGCGGGGACAATTGCGCCTCCGTCTTTGATTCGCATAATTTCTTCCAATACGATCCGGAAATCCTCTCCCTTTGGGAATCCACTGCTAAAGGCGCCGGGAACATTTTCCCACACCATAAAGCGTGGACGAATTTCGGTGCCGATTCGGCCTCGCTCTTTTTCTGCTGACCGCATTTCTTTGACAATTCGAACCTGTTCCATAAAAAGGCCGGAGCGCTCGCCGGCCAATCCGGCGCGTGCTCCGGCCACGCTGAGTCCTGGCAGGGACTGCCTCCGCAGATGATATCCACAGGAAACAGCAGGTCTCCTTTCAGCTTTGTGATATCTCCCGTATGTACCATGCTGGGAAAGCGCCACCTGGTCACCTCCATGGGGAAGGCTTCGATCTCACTGGCCCAGACGGTTCTAATTCCCAACCGTGCGGCGGCCAGCGGAAATCCTCCAATTCCGTCAAACAGGCTGCCCATAGTCATTGTAGTCATTCTGTATGCCTCTCTTCCGTTATTTTATAATCGTTGATGCAATGGTCCGGGTGGTGTTGACTGCAGCTTGAGCCGTATACACTGCGGACATGATATTGGCTCTGGTTGTGGTATCCAGGCCAAATGTCCCGGCAATTCGGTGTACTTCTCCCGCTGAAAGCATAAGGCCCAGGCCCAGAAGAGCGTTTTCACGGAATACCATCAGCCCCGCCACCAGAATGGTGGCCTGGAGAAAGGCGGTCAGGCACAGACCGATGACCTGCTTCATCCACTGGACAAATCCATCTGTGTAGCCTCTGGGAATGGAGAACATATAGAGGCTGCCCACGGAGATCTGAAT
>CALWYG010000057.1 GCA_944385695.1 uncultured Oscillospiraceae bacterium
CGTGGCCCTTCCCGGTCAGACGGCCGCCTTTAATTAGGCAGCGTAAGCGTATTCGTTGTTGTTCTTTAATTTATAAAGAATGCCCGTTTTAAGGTGGCCAGGCGCCACCGCCCGCTATTCCCACTTCAATGTCCCCGTCGAAACCGGTACGCCCCCTCGTCGAGGCAAAGTCCGCTCTGTTCGCAACATCCGCCGGAGGCGGCTATTTCTCACGCCGCTCCCTTGCCTCTCCTCTCCAAATCGAACCCGCTGCGCTGGGCTTCGATTTGGTTTAGGTGGGTGAGGGAAAGTGCAGCGTGTTTCAACGGACTTTTTATGACAGTCAGGCTGCTATGGGAGAACGAAGTGGGAACTTCTCCTCCCCGGTGGGGGAGGAGAAGATTCCGTCATTTGATTAGACCTTCTCAGGTTCGGGATAGTCCACACCAAAGGTGTCCACGGTGACCTTCTTCATCTTCTGCTCTTCACGGGGGCGGTCGTTCCAGTCAGTCTTGACGGAAACGATGGCGTCGGCCACGTCCATACCTTCAATGACCTTGCCGAAGGCGGCGTACTGGCCGTCCAGATGGGGGGCCTTTTCCACCATGATGAAGAACTGGCTGCCGGCGGAGTTGGGGTTCATGGCCCGGGCCATGGACAGCACGCCCCGGTCGTGGAGCAGGTCGTTCTTGACGCCGTTCTGGGTGAACTCACCCTTGATGGAGTAGCCGGGGCCGCCCATGCCGGTGCCCTGGGGGCAGCCGCCCTGGATCATAAAGCCGGGGATACAGCGGTGGAAGATCAGCCCGTCGTAAAAGCCCTTCTGGATGAGGCTGATGAAGTTGTTGACGCTGTTGGGCGCCACGTCGGGGTAAAGCTCGGCTTTGATGATGCCGCCGTTTTCCATTTCAATGGTGACGATGGGATTCTGAGCCATGGGTATCATCCTTTCCTGTGTTTGATTATCGGTTCCGGGTTTTCATGGTCCGGTCAATCTCGCGCTTGGCGGCCCGCTTGGCGGAGGATTCCCGTTTGTCATAGAGCTTTTTGCCCTTGGCAAGGCCCAGTTCCAGCTTGACGCGGGGACCTTTAAAATAGACGGTCAGGGGGATGAGAGAATATCCATCCTGCTTAATGCGGCCAAACAGGCGCATAATCTCACGCTTGTGCATGAGAAGCCGCCGGGGACGGCGGGGGTCTTTATTAAAGATATTGCCCTTTTCATAGGGGCTGATATGCATCCCAAGAACAGACAGCTGGCCCTCTTTAATGATGCAGAAGGAATCCTTCAAATTCACATTGCCAAGCCGGATGGACTTGACCTCAGTGCCCGCCAGCTCAATGCCGGCCTCATATTTTTCTTCGATAAAATAATCGTGGTAGGCTTTGCTGTTTTTGGCGATGACTTTGACCGCCTCACCCATGGCGGACACCTCCTCTCCGGGACTTTAGGGGTCAACTATACCATAGGATATCCAAAAAGGCAAGGGGTAAGACCATGGGGGCTTATTTGACCCACAGTTTTGGCATCAGAGAATAGAAATCTCCCTTGTCCTCCCAGATAAGCAGCAGGCTGCCTTCCCGCACGGAAACCTGGGCGGGGGCATCTAAAAACTGATTGCTGACCCCAAGGGGGAAGGAACCGGTGAGAGTGTAGTCTTCCAGAGGGTATTTCAGATTGGACAGGGTGACGCCCTGGGCGGAGCCGCTGTTGCAGAATACAGACAGGTATCCGGACATGGTGGGGGGGAAGGTGAGGGTAGCTCCATCGCGCACGCAGGTGGCAATGGTCTTTTCACCCGCCAGGAACCCCTGTGCCCCGTGCATGGTCAGCCAATCCAGCAGCTGAAGGTTGCCCAGAGTATGTTCCAGCCGTCCGCCTACGCCGCCCAGCAGAATAAAACGGCGGTATCCCATCTCCAGTCCTTTGCGCAGAGCGTAGACCATATCGGTGTCGTCCTTTTCGGCCGGCAGCTGAATCACGTTGGGATGGTTGGGACGGTGCCCCAGGGAATCAAAATCTCCCACGGCCAGGTCGGGCATGACCCCATAAGCCAGCAGGGAGTCAAACCCCCGGTCGGCGGCGATTACATAGTCGCCGGGAGCGGGGTAGGGGCGGAGATTGGGCGTCAGGGACATGGCGCCCACGATATAGCAAATGCCAGATAAATGGTCCATTGAACAGCACTTCCTTGGATAGGGTAGTTTCATTATATACAGCCCTCTTTTTATTTGCAAGGGGGCAGGGGCAGAATGTGTCTATTTGTGCCGTTTCTCCTTGACTTTCCAGGTGCGGCAGAATAGAATAGGTCTACTACGCGCGGATGAGTGTTTGGAGGGATGAGCGTGTTTCATTACTTCGATAATGCGGCTACCACACAGGTCCGGCCAGAGGCGGCACAGGCTGCCCTGGAGGCCATGACCCAGGAGTGGGGCAACCCGTCCTCTGTCTATGGCTTCGGCACAAGAGCGGCCGCCCTGGTGAAGGGATGGCGGGGGGATGTGGCCCAGGCCCTGGGCTGCCAGCCGGAGGAGGTCTATTTTACCTCTTGCGGGACGGAGAGCGACAATTGGGCCATCCGTTCTGGAGTGGAGCTGAACCGGAGAAAGGGAAAACACATCATTACCACGGCCATTGAGCATGCGGCCGTGTTGGAACCGTGCCGGGAACTGGAACGGCAGGGGTGGGAGGTCACTTACCTAGCTCCGGATAAACAGGGACAGATTGATCCCGCCCAGCTGGAAGCGGCTCTGAGAGAGGACACGGTACTGGTGTCCATGATGCTGGTCAACAATGAGCTGGGGACGGTTCTGCCGGTGAAAGAGGCCGCCCGGGCCATCAAAAGATCCGGGAGTTCCGCACTGCTTCACTGCGATGCGGTGCAGGGATTTTTAAAGGTACCCTTTACGCCCAAGGAGCTGGGGGTGGATCTGCTGTCCATCAGCGGCCACAAGATTCATGCTCCCAAAGGGATCGGTGCGCTGTACATCAGAAAAGGACTGAAGCTGCCTGCATTCATCCGGGGCGGCGGACAGGAGTCCGGGCTGCGCTCGGGCACCGAAGCCACCGGACAGATTGCGGCGCTGGCTGCCGCCGCCCGACTGGGCAGGGAGACCATGGAGACGGACCTGAAGCATATGGAAGCCCTGCGGGAGGAGACGGCTGCCCGCCTGATGGCCCAGGTGCCCGGGCTGAAGGTGCTGGTGGAGCGGGGAGCGCCCCACATCCTTCCGGTGACCATGCCTGGGTATAAGAGCGAAGTGGTGGTGCGCTACCTCAGTGACCGGGGAGTATACCTCTCTTCCGGTTCCGCCTGCCACAAGGGAAAGCCCAGCCATGTATTTGCGGCATTGAAGCTGCCAAAGCCGGAGCTGGACGGGGCTTTGCGCATAAGCTTTTCTTCGGACACCAGGGAGGAGGATGTGGACGCCCTGGTGCAGGCCCTGGCTGCGGCCCGCAATGAGCTGTTTCCCACCATGTCCTGAAATTTTACGAAAAGGAGAATGTTTGTGCTCGCTTATATGAAGCAGAAGCCTGGCTTTTACCGCCAGGTGGCGGCGCTGGCTGCGCCCATTGTGCTGCAGAACCTGATTACCAGCACGCTGAGTATGGCGGATACCTTTATGGTCGGAATTTTGGGGGAGGCCCCCATGGCAGCGGTGACGCTGGCAAATATACCTCTGTTTGTGGTGCAGTTGTTTATTTTCGGTGTTCAGAGCGGCTCCTCTGTTCTCATCAGCCAATATTGGGGCAAGCAGGATATGGAGGCCATTAACCGGGTCATGGGTGTGGCCATCTGGGTGGTGCTGCTGGTCTCCTCGGTGTTTGCGGGGATTTTGCTGATATGCCCGGTGCAGTTCCTCAGCCTCTTCGGCAATCAGCCCGAAGTGGTGGAGCTGGCGGCCCAGTACGGCAGCATTGCTGGTATATCCTATGTGCTCAACGCCTTTACTATGATGTATGTGGCTGCCTACCGGAGCATGGAACGCCCCCAGCTTGGCATGTATATCCTGGCAGCTTCCATGACGGTCAACACTTTCCTGAACTGGGTGTTTATTTTCGGCAATCTGGGAGCTCCCGCTCTGGGAGTACGGGGCGCGGCCCTGGCAACGCTCATTGCCCGTGGGCTGGAAGTAACCATCGTGGTGAGCCATATGGTGCGCAACACCTTTTTCCGCATTCGGGGCGGAATTTTGCTGAAGCCGGGACTGCCCATGCTCAAGCGGTTCCTGCGCTATGGCGGTCTGGTGGTGTGCAACGAGACCATGTGGGGGCTGGGTACCTCTATCTTCCCCACCATCATGGGGCATATGGAGGGCAGCACGGAGATTCTGGCTGCCTACACACTGGCGGGCAATGTGGAAAAAATCTGTACTGTGTTCTCCTTTGGCCTGGCGGCCACTGCGGCCATCATCATCGGCCGGGAAATTGGAGCGGGCAGAACCGCCCACATTAAAAATGTAGGCCTGGCTATGAACACCTTAGCGGTGGTGTGCGGCGGGCTGATTTGTGCGTTTCTGGTGTTCTTTGCCCAGGAAGTGGCACCCGTGTGGGTGTTCCCGCTGTTCAAACTCTCCCCGGGAGCCAGCTCGGTGGCCGCGATGATGATTACCGTTATGGGCCTTCTGATGCCGCTGCGGAATTTCAACAGCGTCAACATCATCGGTGTGCTCCGGGGCGGCGGAGATGTGCGGGCAGCTACCCTCATTGACGTGTCCCCCCTCTGGGTGTGTGCCATTCCCTATGCGATTTTCTGCGGCGTGGTGCTGCGCACTTCTGTATTCTGGGTTTACCTGGCCTTCGGCGTGGAGCAGGTGGTAAAGTTCACCTTGGGCGTGTGGCGCCTGCGCTCCGGCAAGTGGGTACGTGACCTGACAAAAGGATAATTGAGCGGCGTAAACAGTGCGTCTTCCCATCACCGTCCGGAATGTCCGGACGGTAATTTTTTAGCACCGTTGCGGTGCCTGTGCAAAGGAAATGCACCTTCTATTTGTTTAAAATAAATTCATAAAGTGGCTATTGACAATTCACGGGGGGAGTGGTACATTATCTTTAGCACTCAGGGAATATGAGTGCTAAATCGAAAGAAACGGAAAGGCGGCGGTACGATTGGAACTGACAGACCGGAAAAAGCGTATCCTGCGCGCCATTGTCGAGACCTACATCGCCACGGCCGAGCCGGTTGGCTCCAAGGCAGTGGCGGAGCTGGCAGGGCTGGATGTATCCACCGCCACCATCCGCAATGAGATGGCCGACCTGACGGAGCTGGGCCTGCTGGAGCAGCCCCACACCTCCGCGGGACGAGTTCCTTCTGCGGCGGGCTACCGGCTGTATGTCAATGAGCTGATGGGCCGCCAGCAGCTGACCATTCAGGAGACACAGCGCATCTATGAGGCGCTGAACCTGAAAATGGAGG
>CALWYG010000058.1 GCA_944385695.1 uncultured Oscillospiraceae bacterium
GCCATGAGCCGCCGGGAGCTGCGCCCGGCCTATCTCTGCGGCACCTACCACCGCCGGGGGCGGGCGGGGTGCTCCTCCCACCACATCCGCACGGACAAGCTGGACGAGCTGCTGAAAAGCTACGTCCGCCTGGTAATGGAGCACTCCCGGGCGCTGCTGGAGCGCCTCAACGAGGACCTGGCCCACGAGCAGGAGGACGTGGAGGAGACGGAAGTGAGCGCCGACCGCCTGGCCGAGGTCTTAGCCGACCTTCAGGAGGAGCTGAAGGTGACCAAGCGCCAGCGCATTCGGGATCTGATGAAGCACCCGGAGCAGGAGGCGCTGCTGGCGGAGACCTATGACGAGCTGGAGGCCGACCTCCAAAAGAAAATCGAGGGACTCAATCACCAGATCGACATGCTGGCCAACAAGCGCAACACCATCATTGAAGTGAATCGCTCCGCCCGGACTGCCCTGGAGGTCTTTGCCCACATCCTCCAAAAGGAGCACCTGGAGCGAGCCGACCTGGAGCTGATGATTCGCAGCATCCGGGTCTTTGAGGACCACCTGGAAATTGAGCTTCAGTCGGACATCGACGCCATCCTCCGCGCGGCCCCCAGGGAGGACGCCGTAAATTTTAAGGGGGGCATGGAGCATAGCGCGAACGTGACCGTCATCCAGTCCGCCGCCAAGCGGCCGGACAAGGTGTTCCGTGCCAACGTTATCAGTGACGGTGACCCCCTGGAGATTTTCACCGATAAGGACGGGGGTGTCATTTTTAAAAAGTATTCCCTGATGGGCGGCGTAGTGGACTTCGCCGGGCAGCTGTGCGAGACCTTGAACCGTACCACCGGAAAGCTCACCGTCATTACCGACCGGGACAGCTGTATCGCGGTGGCGGGAGTACCCCGCCGGGAACTGACGGATAAGTCCATCTCTCACCAGCTGGAGCGGCTGATGGAGGGGCGGCAGATCTATCAGTACAAGCCCGGGGAAGCCACGGTTCCCCTGTGTGCCGACAGCGACAAGTATGCCGTCAGCATTGCAGCTCCCATTTTGTCCGAGGGGGACGTGCTGGGTTGTGTCCTCTTTGCCGGGGGGGCCGACCAGCTGAGCGGCGGTGAAGTGGAGTATAAGCTTGCCCAGTCCATCGCCGCCTTTTTGGGCCGGCACATGGAGAGTTAAAAAACGCACCCGTTCTCACAAGGAGCGGGTGCGTTTTTTGTCACAGGTAGTGATATTTGTTCCGTTTGCCAATGAGGAACGCGATGGCCACCAGGGCGCCCAGACCGTCGGCAGCTACCACGGCTAACCAGATGCCGTCCAGATCCAGCACCAGAGGCATAAGCAATACCAGTCCGCCCCGGAACAGGAAGGAGCGCAGGAAGGAAAGCAGGGCGGAGATGGCTCCGTTGCACAAGGCGGTGAAAAAGGCGGAGCCGTAAATGCCAAAGCCGCAGAACAGATAGCTCAATGCGAACAGACGGAAGCCGTGGACTGTCATCTCCAAAAGCTCCGGGCTGTAGCCCACAAAGGCCATAGCCAAAGGACGGCTTAAGAGTTCGGAGGCAGTTACCATGACCAGAGAAGAGACGGAAATGATCACCAGGCTCTTTCGGAATACATTTTGAAGTTCCGGGTGATTGGCGGCCCCATAGTGGTAGCTGATAATGGGGCCGCTGCCCATGGAGAAGCCCAAAAAAGCGGCCACAAAGGCAAAGTCCACATACATCATCACCGAGTAGGCGGCTACTCCGGACTCTCCGATCATGCGCATGAGCTGGAGATTATAGAGTACGCTGACGATGGAGGAGGACAGATTGCTCATCAGCTCCGAGGAGCCGTTGAGACAGGCGTTTTTCAGCTCCCGGCCGTAAAACTGAGTCCGGGTGAGACGGAGGGTGCCTTTTGTGGGACGGAAGAAGTAGAGCAGGGGAAGCAGTCCGCCCACAGCGTAGCCCATCACCGTGGCCCAGGCGGCCCCGGCCACCCCCATCTGGAGGGGGCCGATGAGCACATAGTCCAGCACCATATTGGTAAGGCCCGAGCACAGGGAGAAGAATAACCCCTTCTGAGGCTGCTCGGCCACCACAAAGAACACCTGGAAGGCGACCTGGAGCATAAATACCACGCTGCCGCCCAGCAGAATCCGTCCGTAGGCGATGCAGTCCTCCATGAGAAGGTCGCTGGCTCCGGCCAGGTGGGCGATGGGCTCGATAAAGATGACCGAGCCAACGGAGAATACCAGCCCAAGCCCCAGCACGCAGTAGATGATCATGGAGAAGTAGCGGTTGGCCAGCTCCTGCTTTCCCTCGCCCATGGTCCGTGCCACAATAGCGCCGCCACCGGTGCCCAACATAAAGCCAAAGGAGGCCAGGATCATGGACACGGGGAACATAATGTTCACCGCTGACAGGGCCAGCTCGCCCACCATATTGGAGACAAACAGTCCGTCTACTACGCTGTAGATGGAAGAGACCACCATCATGACAATGGAGGGCAGGGTGAAGCGCAGCAGCTTGCGGTAAGTGAAATGATCAGAGAGCTTGATTTGCATAGGAAACCGATTCCTCCTGAGAAGTTTGTGAAAGCAGGGGGCGGGCTGCCTGGCGCAGCAGCTCCAGATAGCGGCGGTTCAGATCCAGCAGGGTCTGCCGCTCCAGGGGGGTGAGGCCTTCGTAGGCCCGCTCCTCCATGCGGAAGACCGGGTGGATGGTGCGGGCAATGAGCTCCCGGCCCGAAGGGGTGAGAGCCAGCTGCTTGCCCCGGCCCTTTCCGTGGGCGGCCTCCAGGCGGATGTAGCCGGAGTCGGACAGGCCCTTCAGGGCGGAGTTGACCGTCTGCTTGGTGAGGCAGGATATGGCGCACAGCTCTGCCTGGGTGACGGGGTGGTCCGACTCCTCCAGAATATATAGAATCCAAAAGGCCGTGTCCGACAGTCCAAAACGCTTGGCCAGGGCATGGTACAGGCTGTTGTCTTCCTTGATGAGGGTGTTGTAGGCGGTGATAAACTGGGAAAAGGTCATAGCTTCCATGGAAACCTCCTAATGTCCGAAATCAGACTTGTTTCACAGTATAGTCCGAAATCGGACCTTTGTCAAGGGGAAGAAAACGCGCCCCCCGGCAAAGCCGGAGGGCGCAGATGGGGCGCGATCAGGTGGGACGCTTATAAGAGGGAGAGGGCCCGGTCGATGATCCGGGAGGCGGCCTCCTCCTTGGACATGAGGGGCAGCTCGGTGATATGATCCTTGGTGATGAGGGTGATGACGTTGGTGTCGGTGCCGAAGCCCGCGCCGGCCACCTTCAGGTTGTTGGCGCAGATCATGTCCACGTGCTTTTTGGCAAGCTTGGCGCGGCTGTTTTCCAGCATGTCCCGGGTCTCCATGGAGAAGCCGCAGATCACCTGGCCCGCCCGGCGGTGGTCGCCCAGATACTGGAGGATATCCTGGGTGCGCTTTAGGGGGATGGACATGTCAGCGTCCTTTTTCTTGATTTTGTCGTCGCAGTAGGTGTCGGGGGTGTAGTCGGCCACGGCGGCGGCCTTGAAGATGAGGTCAGACTGCTCCTGACGGGACGTGACCGCCTCAAACATGTCCTGGGCGGAGACGATGTTCACCACCTCCACAAAGGGAGGCTTTTGGAGGGCAGTGGGGCCGGAGATCAGGGTGACCTGAGCGCCCCGGAGCATGGCCATTTTGGCGATGGCGTAGCCCATTTTGCCCGTAGAGTGGTTGGTGAGGTAGCGCACCGGGTCCAGAGACTCCTGGGTGGGACCGGCGGTGACCAGCACCCGCTTGCCGGTCAGGTCGTGAGGCAGGGCGATGGCGCGGAGAATGTGCTCCACCAGCTCCTGGGGCTCGGGCATACGCCCGGGGCCCACCGCGCCGCAGGCTAGATGGCCCGAGCCGGGGGCGATGACCTCCCAGCCGTAACGGCGGAGAATGTCCAGGTTGTCCTGGGTCACCTGGTTTTCAAACATATGGGTGTTCATGGCCGGGGCTACCAGCTTGGGGCAGGTGCAGGCCAGAACGGTGGTGGTGAGCATGTCGTCGGCGAGGCCGTGGGCCAGCTTGGCGCACACGTTGGCGGTGGCGGGGGCGATGATCACCAGGTCCGTGCGGTCGGCCAGGGCGATGTGCTCCACCTGGTGGCTGAAATTGCGGTCAAAGGTGTCCACCATGCACCGCCGCCCGGTGAGCTGCTCAAAGGTCAGCGGAGCAATGAAGCGGGTGGCGTGTTCCGTCATCACCACCTCCACATTGGCGTGAAGCTTCACCAGCGCAGAGGCCAGGTAGGCAGATTTATAGGCGGCAATGCCCCCAGTGACCCCAAGCAGGATTGTTTTTCCCTTCAGCATGATCCATCCTTCTTTCCAAATACAACAGTGGCGTTCTTCCATGATTATACCGGCTTTCCCACAAAGTGTAAAGCCTTGCGGAAATATTGGCGAATATTGATTTTTTCTTGCATTGGCGGGCGGAAACCTGTATAATACCACCCGCGAGAGAATGATGGACGTTCTCAAAAATTGCGCTGCATCCCCCGAGGGAGCGGCAGCAGGAGGTAAATTGAATATGCAAACACAGAAGAAGGACACCCGCTGGCTGGCCATCATGGCTCTTCTCATCGCCATCCAGCTCTTCCTGAACATCACAGGCATTGGACTGATTCCCTTGCCCCTCATCAAGGCCACCACCCTGCACATCCCCGTCATCGTCGGGGCCATTTTGCTGGGGCCCATGGCCGGAGGAATTTTGGGCGGTGTGTTCGGCCTTTGCTCCATCTGGAACAACACCATGACCCCGGCGCTGCTGTCCTTTGCCTTTTCCCCGGTGATTGCCGCGGCCAACACGGGAATGGTGGGGGCGCTCAAGTCCCTGTGGATCGTGCTGGGCTGCCGGATTCTGATCGGTGTGGTGTCGGGGTGGCTGTGGATCCTGCTGAAAAAGCGCGGCGCCCACGACCTGTTGGCCCTGCCCATTGTGGGGGCCGCAGGAGCCCTGACCAACACGGTGACGGTGATGGGAAGCATTGCCCTGCTGCTGGCACCGGAATACGCCGCCGCCCAGAATATTGCCATGGACGCGGTGATGTGGACCATTCTGGGGGTCATCGGCACCTCCGGCGTGGCTGAGGCCATCGGCGCGGTGATTCTGGTAACCGCCATCGGCAAGGTGCTGCTGCGCCTTAACCAGACCGCCCTGCGCAGAGCGTGAATTTGCAGAAAGAAATCAGGTGTCAGTTATGCTGTTAGCCATTGATATCGGCAACACCAACATTGTGATTGGCGGAATTCAAGATGACAAGATCCTCTTTGAGGGGCGCATTGCCACCGACCACATCAAGACCTCCGACCAGTACGGTGTGGAGATCAAGAATATCCTCTCCCTCTTTGAGGTCAAGCCCAAGGATGTGGACGACTGTATCATCTCCTCGGTGGTGCCTCCGGTTTTCAACTCTGTGCGCACGGGTATTGTGAAGCTCACCGGACGGGAACCTATGGTGGTGGGCCCGGGCATTAAGACGGGGCTCAACATCCAGATGGATACCCCCTCCCAGGTGGGCAGCGACCGGATCGTCATCGCTGTGGCCGCCCTGGCGGAGTTCCAGCCCCCCCTGACCCTGCTGGATCTGGGCACCGCCACCACCATTGAGGTAGTGGGCAAGGGCAACGCCTATCTGGGTGGATGCATCATCCCCGGTGTGCGGGTATCTCTGGAGGCTCTTACTTCCCGCACGGCCCAGCTGCCCGGCATCCGTCTGGACAAGCCCAAAAAGGTCATCGGCAAGAACACCATCGACTGTATGCGCAGCGGTATCATGTACGGCACCGCCGCCATGATCGACGGCATGCTGGACCGGGTGGAGGAGGAGCTGGGGTATTCCACCACCGTGGTGGCCACGGGAGGCATGGCCCAGTTTGTGGTGCCCCTGTGCCGCCGGAAGATCCAGGTGGATCGGGACCTGCTGCTGAAGGGTCTGAATATCATCTATAAGAAAAATGCCACCGAGCATAAACACTGCGAAACATAATCTATATTCCGTTTTACCGGTCCTGGATCTCAGGGCCGGTATGTTTTTGAACCGCCGGTTTGCCAGCCTGTGGACGGGAAAATCCCCCATTCCTTCCGGAAACCGGGGGCAACGCCTTGACAGAAGCGGGGAAAGCCGATATAATACCACCACGACAAATGCGCAGAAGGGGAGGAGTACTCCCGTTTTTCACGGACAGAGAGCGGCCGGATGGTGCAAGGCCGGGGTGAAAGCGGGAAGAAGTGGCCCCGGAGCTGTGTCTCTGAAGGAGCAGTAGGAGACAACGGGTCCTCCCGTTACCGAGGGTGTGAGCGTCCCTACGGGGAAATTCAGGTGGTACCGCGGATCTTTGTTCGCCCTGAGCCGGAAAACCGGCCCGGGGCGTTTTTTTACGCGGAAACTGGAAAGGATGGAAACCATGGAACCTGCCATGAAGGCAAAAACCGATTATGACTTTGCCCACCTGGTGGATCTTCAGCGGGTGGGAGCCAAGACGGGCGGCAAGCAGTGGATTCTCTTCCGGAGAGGAATTATCCTGGCAGCCGCGGTGGCCTGCGCCGCGCTGGGTGTGAGCATTCTGACCACGACCCAGGGGAATCTGGCCCAGGCGCTGGTCTATTTCCTGCTGGCGGTGGTGCTGGGAGGCATGTTCTGCTTCTTCCACCACTACTCGGCCTGGCGCATCAAAAAGAAAATCGGCAAACAGAAAGTCCCCGACGAGTTTGCCTTTGACGACTACGGCGTGGACATCACCCGGGGGGACCAGTCCGTGCGCTACCCCTACTCCGACTGCGACACCCTGCTGGAGACCGAACTGGCCTTTTACCTGTTCCACCAGGGGGGCAAGGGCCTGGTCATCAGCAAGAGCCAGATTGAGGGCGGGACCCCGGATGACCTGCGGGCCCTGCTGGAGGACAAGTGCCAGGTCAAGACCCGCTGGGTAGGCCGGAACAAGATGTAAACCATTCAAATTATTTCTAATAGGATGTGAAGAAGATGAATACAGAACTGCCAAAGGTCTATGAGCCCCAGGAGGCCGAGGCCAGAATTTACAAAAAGTGGGAGCAGTCCGGCTGCTTCAAGGGCCACCGGGACCCCAAAAAGAAGCCCTTCACCATCGTTATGCCCCCGCCCAACGTGACGGGCCAGCTGCACATGGGCCACGCCATGGACTCCACCCTCCAGGATATCCTCACCCGCTTTAAGCGCATGCAGGGCTACGCCGCCTTGTGGGTACCCGGCACCGACCACGCGGGCATCGCCACCCAGATCAAGGTGGAGGAGGAGCTGCGCACCAAGGAGGGGCTCAGCCGCTACGACCTGGGCCGGGAGAAATTCCTGGAGCGGGTGTGGGACTGGAAGCATAAGTACGGCAACCGCATCGTGGAGCAGCAGAAGAAGCTGGGCGCCTCCTGCGACTGGGACCGGGCCCGGTTCACCATGGACGAGGGCTGCTCCAAGGCCGTGCGGGAGACCTTCTGCTCCCTGTATGAGAAGGGCCTGATCTATAAGGGC
>CALWYG010000059.1 GCA_944385695.1 uncultured Oscillospiraceae bacterium
GGTGGTAACGGAGATGGGAGGGGAAATGGCAGATGTTCTCTAAGCTGGCCATACGCAGTGTGCACCGGTCCTTCCGGGACTATGGGGTCTATTTCCTCACCCTCACCTTCGGGGTGTGCCTGTTTTACACCTTCAACGCCATTAAGGGACAGGGAGCCATGGCCTACCTGGCCCAGCGGGAGCACCCGGCGGTGGAGGTGATCCACATCCTGGTGGATGTGTTTTCCATGTTTGTGGCGGTGGTGCTGGCCTGTCTCATTCTCTACGCCAACCGTTTTCTTCTGCGCCGGAGAAAGCGGGAGCTTGGGACCTATCTGCTCCTGGGGCTGTCTCAGGGACAGGTTTCCAGGCTGCTGTTTCTGGAGACGGGGGTCATTGGCCTTGTGTCCCTGGGGGCCGGGCTGGCGCTGGGGGTGCTGGCATCCTTTGGCCTGTCCGCGCTGACCCTTTCCATGTTTGAGATGAACCTGGAGGGGATGCTGGCATTGAGCTTTTCCATCCAGGCAGCGGGGAAAACGCTGCTCTCCTTTGGCCTTATTTTCCTGCTGGTGATGGTGTTCAGCGGGGTGCGGGTTTCCACCAGCCGGCTCATTGACCTCATTTACGGCCAGCGGAAACATGAGGTGCTGAAGGTGCGCTCCCTCACCCCGGCGGTGATCCAGCTGGTGGCGGGAATTCTCTGCCTGACGGCTTCCTACGCCACCCTGCTTACCTTCGGCATGGCCATCGCCGTGGCGGTCTTGCCCATCTGCATTCCCATGCTGACCCTGGGGACGGTGGGGACGCTGCTCATCTTCCGCTCCCTGTCCGGCTTTGTGATGAAGCTGGTCCAGGGCCGGCCCAGCCTCTACTATAAGAACCTGAACCTCTTTACCCTGCGTCAGTGGCTGAGCAAGGTGCACACTACCTACCTGGCCCAGACGGTGGTATGTATTCTCCTGCTGTTGGCCATCGGCATCACGGCCAGCTCCGTGGGGCTCAACAATACCATTGCCTCCCAGAGCGGCTATCAGGCTCCCTTTGACATTACGGCCCAGAATCTCTCCGGAGAGGAGGTGCTGGTGGACTTTGAGCAGGTGCTCCAGGATGCGGGGTTTGACACCCAGGAGAAGCTTGCCTGGAGTCACAGCACGGTATTCTACTATAACGACCCCCAGGTGACCGGCGTGGAAAATGCCAGCGCGGCCCTGCGGGTGTCTGATTATGACGCACTGAGGCTGCGGCAGGGAAAGCCGGCTTACAGCGGAGCGCTGCCCTACCGGGCGGACCAGTTAAACGAGGAGCTTACCACGGGCAGCCTGGGTCTGAGCTATGTGCTCATCCCCGATGAGATGGCCGGGCAGCTCTCCCCCTGCCGCCAGGTCTGGTCGGCGGACTATGCGGACAACAAGCAGGCCACGGAAGAGGAGATCATGGATACCATCCTGTCCCTGGACGTTCCCTTTGCCTCCTGGATCACCACCCGCCTCAACATCTATCAGGACCTGATGGGCAGCAAGATGCTGGCCCTGTTTCTGGGGCTATATCTGGGCTTTACCTTCCTTCTGGCCGCGGCAGCCGTGCTGGCCCTGCAGCAGCTGAGCCAGGGGGCGGACAACGCCGGGCGGTATGCCCTGCTGCGCCGGCTGGGGGCGGAGGAGCGGATGGTGGCCCGGTCGGCCACCCAGCAGGTGGCGCTGGCCATTCTGCTCCCCCTCATTCTGGCCCTGGTCCACAGCGTGGTGGGGATGAAGGCGGCCAACGACCTGATTGCCACGGCGGGGAAGGTGGACAGCGTATCCAGCAGCGCCGTGACGGCGCTGGTGCTGGTGGTCGTCTATGGAGGCTACTTCCTGGCCACGGCCCTGGCCTGCCGCCGAATGGCAAAATATGCATAAAGCTGCGCGGGATGCGCCGTGGGAAGAACCCCTTCTCCGGCGCATCCCTTTCATTTTGAGGAAAGGACAAGGGAGGAACGGCTTTAATTTTGTGGAAAAAATCTCTATGCAGACCGGGCGGGAATGATTATAATGATACGGTTCTTTGGAAAGGAAAGAAAGACGCGGGGCTGTGTCCCTGCACAGGAAGGAGAAGCTATGACCAAAAACTTAACGGTAGGCAGCCCCATGCGGCTGATTGTCGGCTTTGCGCTGCCCACCCTGTTCGGTATGCTCTTTCAGCAATTTTATAATCTGGTGGATACCATAATCGTAGGCAAGCTGCTGGGCGCCCAGGCTCTGGCTGCTGTGGGTTCCACCGGCTCGATCAACTTTTTTGTCATCGGGTTTTGTATGGGTGTGTGCAACGGCTTCGCCATTCCGGTGGCCCAGCGGATGGGAGCCAACGAACCGGCCAAAATGCGCCGGTATGTGGCCAACGCCGCTTACCTCGCCGCCCTTTTTGCCCTGGTGCTCACGGTGGGGACGGGCCTTTTGTGCAAGGACATTCTTACCCTGATGCGCACCCCCGCCGATATTTTTGACAACGCCAACGCCTATATTTTTGTGATCTTTATGGGCATCCCCGCCACCTTCCTCTATAATCTTCTGGCCGGGGTGATCCGCTCCCTGGGGGACAGCAAGACGCCCGTCTATTTCCTGGCCCTGTCCTCCTTCCTCAACATCTTTTTGGATTTTGCCCTCATTCTGTGGTTTGAGGCGGGGGTGGCCGGGGCGGCCATTGCCACGGTGGTGTCCCAGGGGATTTCCGGCGTGGCCTGCCTGCTGTACATGCGCCGGGCGTACCCCATTCTGCGCATGACCCGGGAGGAGCGGCGGATGGATCTCCACTCCTGCAAGGTGCTGTGCGCCATGGGAATCCCCATGGGACTTCAGTATTCGGTGACGGCGGTGGGGTCCATCGTCCTGCAGTCTGCCGTCAACACCCTGGGCAGCCTCTATGTGGCGGCGGTGGCCGCCGGGGCGAAGCTCTTTCAGCTGTTTGCCTGCCCCTTTGACGCCATGGGAGCCACCATGGCCACCTACTGCGGGCAGAACGTGGGGGCCTGTAAGCTGGGCCGCCTGGGCCAGGGCATCCGCGCCTGTTCCCTGCTGGGGCTGGGATATTCCATCCTTGCCCTGATCGCCATGCTGCTCTTTGCCCCCCAGTTTGCCATGTTCTTCTTAAACCCCGATGAGGCGCAACTGACCATGTTGGTGGAGCTCACCAGCCAGTATATCATCACGCTGACCGCCTTTTTCTTCCCCCTGGCTCTGGTGAATATTGTCCGCTTCTCCATCCAGGGCATGGGATACAGCACTTTTGCCATTCTGGCCGGGGTGCTGGAGATGGCCGCCCGGACCGTGGTGGGCCTGTGCCTGGTGCCCGTATTTGGGTTTGCCGCCGCCTGCTTTGCCTCTCCGGCGGCCTGGATCTGCGCGGACCTGTTTTTGGTTCCGGCCAGCATGGCCTGCATTGCCCGGCTGCGCAAGCTCTATCCCGCGGTGGAGGATGAGGTGCTGGAGCTGCGGAACAATCCTGTGTAACACATCCATTGCCCGGCCCTGTTTCTCAGGGCCGGGCAAAAATTTTTTTGAATTTTGTCACCAAATGGGGAAAACCTGCATCCCTATAAATGGGAAAGGTATGCAGGTGACATAATTCTTAAGAATTTGTAAAAATAAAATTGCGCCCCTTGCCGAAGACAGGGGGAACCGGTATACTAAACTAGAATCACCATCGGGGAGGGAATGACCCTGGAAGAGAAATATTTGAATGTGTCCCGGGAACGGCGGGAACCTGCCCCGCGCCCGAGACCGGAGGGAAGACGGGACGAAGAGCGCTGGGACGAGCCGCCCAGAAGACGAAAAAAAACAGCCCGGCCGGCCCCTGCCCGGCAAAAGGCAAAGCCCAGGCGTTCCCGGGCGGCGTCCATTGGCCTGGGGTGCTATAAGGCCCTGGTGGTGGTTTCCGCCATCATTGTGGCGGCCTACGTTGGCCTGCAGCTGATGAGCAAGGCCCCGGAGCAGAAGGCCCAGGGGAACAATAACCCGGATGCGGATGTTGCGACGGTGGGCGATGTCAGTGTGGATACCAGCCAGGAGGAAGATCCCAACGCCCTGGTGCGGCGGGAAGATGTGTTTACCATTCTTCTGGCCGGAACTGATAAAGAGGGCTACCGCACCGATACCATGATGGTCATGTGCTACGATACCGCCAATCAGAAGGTGGGGGTAGTCTCTGTTCCCCGGGATACCATTACCCAGCGGGACGGACATGCCAAGCTGGCCTACGGCTCCGGCGGCGTCACCCAGCGCATGGAAGATATCTACCATATGCTGGGCGTTCCCATTGACTACTATGTGAAGGTAGACATCAATGGCTTCATCGCTTTGGTAGACTATCTGGGCGGCGTGGAACTGGATATCCCCTTGGATATGAATTATGACGATCCAACTCCCGGCCAGGAACTGCACATTCATTTTACCAAGGGCACCCACCTGCTGGATGGGCAGGGAGCTATGGAGGCGGTTCGTTACCGCCACGATAACAAAGACAGTCCCAATTATGACGCCAACCAGTGGTACAGCGATGTCCAGCGCACTCAACTTCAGCAGCAGCTGCTCACAAAGTTGGCCAAGAAAGTGCTGTCCTGGGACAGTCTGACCAAAATCAGCGGTTTTGTAGAGATTTTTAACGAAAATGTAGAAACCGACCTGAAACTCAGCGAGATGCTGTGGCTAGCCCAGAAGGCAGTGGATCTGGATCTTTCGACCGGGGTGGAAACCGCCACGCTGGAAGGCAGGGGAGACGCCACTTATAATGGGTATACCTGGTGCTACGAGCTGGATGCTGAAAAGGCGGTAGAGACTGTCAACCGGCTGATCAATCCCTATACCCGGGATCTGACACTTGAAGATATGAATATTGTCTCGGCGGACAGCTATTATTACAATTATTGAGAAACCCCCGCAGCCCAAAGGCTGCGGGGGATGTTTTTTCCACAAAATAGGCGGGCTGTGTGGAAGACTTATTCCACACCCAGGGTTTGGATAAGCAGATTGCGCAGGGAAATGGCGCTCTGGCGGTTCATGACGATGGAGGCCACGGGGTCGGCGGCGGGGGTGGAGATGTTCTCCAGGCCCTTGGGGGTGACGGTCATGGCGTTTTCCATGTACTTGTAGGCGATGTCCAGGGTGACCTCCAGGACCTCGCCGTCTTTGTCGGATACCTTGCGGATGCCAAAGGAATTGGCGTATTCAGGCTTCATGTTGATAAACTCCTTTTTCGTAAATGGTGGTGGTGTAGCGCAGCTCCTCGCTCTGCCCCGGGGCCAGGCGGCGGATGCCGGTCTTGTCCTCCAGCTCCCGGCCCATAAAGGTGCCGTCGGGAAGGGTGGACCAGGGCTCGATGCACACATACCCTGTGTCAAAGGGCTTTCCTTGGGTCCATATGCCAAGGTAGGGGAAGTCGGGGAACTCCAGCGCCACCCTGGGCTGTCCGGCTTTGTCACACAAAACCGCCTTAGCCTGGGGCGGGGTGTCCAGAATCATGGTGTCAAGGCCGAAGGTGGAGGGGGTGAGCGGAAGGGCGGAGCTGTTGAGAGGGATCTCCTCCCCCTTTGGGGTGAGCATAAGGTTCTCATCCATGCCGTAGAAGGCGACACGCTCCAGACCGGGCAGGCGGATGGCGTAGTCGTCCATGGTAAGCCCCTCCCCCACCGGGACCCGGAAGCCGTCGTGGGCCCCCAGCTCGTAGAACATGTCCCGGGAGGAGCGGTTGAGCACCCGGTGAGTTTTGGTGAGCACATGGCCCTTCAGGGAATAGGTCACCGTCAGAGTGAAGGCAAAGGGATAGACCGCTTGAGTCTGGGGGGTGTGGGTGAGCTGGAAGGAGACGGTGTCTTCCGTCTGCTCCACCACCTCAAACTCCATGTCCCGGGCAAAGCCGTGGGTGGAGATGGTGTAGGGCGTGCCCTGGAGCGCATAGGTGCTGTCCTTCAGCCGCCCAATGAAGGGGAACAGGATGGGGGCCCGCCGGGCCCAGATGTCCGGATCGCCCTGCCACAGGTACTCCTCGCCGTCTCGGGTGCGGATGGAGGCAAGCTGTGCGCCCAGCGTATCGATGTCCACGGTCAGTACGTGGGATTGGATGGTAACGATCATGGCTGAGATCCTCCCTTCAGATGAGTTCCGTCCAGAACCGCTTCCACCAGAGTTTCCCCCTCATAACAGAGCTTCAGGGAGAAAAAGGGGGTATCCCGGTGGATGAGATCCAGGAAAATGGCGTCCCCCTCCCAGTGGGGAATGCGGAGCAGCTGGTCATAGGGCAGCCACTCCAACTCCCCCTCGTCGCACTCCTTCAGCGTGCCGGTAAACTGGTCGGCGGTGAACAGGTGCATATACTCGGTGGGCCACCGGTCGGAGACAAAGGTGACCAGCCCACGGTAGCGGTAGTTGGTTAGGGTGAGGCCGGTCTCCTCCCAGACCTCCCGGAGCAGGCAGTCCTCGGGGCTTTCCTTGTCCTCAAACTTTCCGCCTATGCCAATCCATTTGTCCTGGTTAAGGTCGTTTTTCTTCTTCACCCGGTGGAGCATCAGATAGTCCTCTCCCCGGCGGATATAGCACAGTGTGGTGTTTATCATGGGCATTCCCCCTTTGTAGACAGTATAACACGCCGGGCATCCCGGGGCAATGAGAAAATCAAGGCGGCGCGGGGTTCTCCCCGCGCCGCAGGTGTTAGGAAAATAGCTCCGAATCCATCAATTCTACCCATATGGTATAGGAGGTTCCATCCCGCAAATAGCTCAGCTCCACCATATCTCCGGGACCAAGCGTCTGCTTAAGGCGCACCAGATCTTGAATACTGGAGACCGGCAGGCCGTTGGCGGAGGTCAAAATGTCCTGGGAGCGCAGTCCCTGGGCATAGGCGTCGCTGGCGGGGTCCACGTCCAAAAGCTCCAGCCCGCCCTCAGGGAGCTGGACAATGGAGACGGTGAAGCCAAAGGCGGCGTTGCGGACCTCCTCCCCGGCGATCAGATGGTCGGTCACATATTTTACCCGGGTAGAGGGAATGGCAAAGCCCAGAGACTCCGCCGAGCCGTCATCGGCAATGATCTTGATGGTGTTGATGCCCACCACCTGGCCATATTGGTTGAGCAGGGGGCCGCCGGAGTTGCCGAAGTTGATGGCGGCGCTGGTCTGGATAAGCACCATGGTGGAGCCGTCTTCCATGGTCATTTCCCGGTCCAGGGCGGAGATGATCCCGTCGGTAAAGGTGCCCCGGTAACCCAGGGAGTCGCCCAGGGCGGACACCGATTCTCCGCATACCAGGGCGTTGGAGTCGCCAAATTCCGCGGCAGTCAGGCCGTCCACGTCGATTTTCAGCACGGCCAGATCCTCCTGGGCGCTGAATCCCACCAGACTGGCGGGGAAAATACGGTTGTCGCTGAGCTGGACGCGCACATCGTTGGCTCCGGCCACCACATGGGCGTTGGTCACGATGTAGCCGTCGGAGGAGAGGATGACTCCGCTGCCCGAACTGAAGTAGACATCGGAATAGGCCTCGATGGACACCAGAGAGACTATGGCCTTGCTGTGGACCTGAGAGAGCGTCAGCGCTTCTCCGTGACTCTCGTTCAGGGTGAGGGTAAAGCCGGTTCCCGTCTCAGCCTGGGGAATGTCCGGGGGCTGATTGGTGTTCTGGGCCTCCTCCCGCCGGTAGTTTTCCTCGGAAAAGGGCTGGGAGGAGGAAAACAGAGCACCGGGAGAAACATACTGGTCCAGGAAAATGGTCACCGCGCACAGGCACAGGATTAGTATCACAAGTCCTGCCAGCCACGGCCATCGGGGTCCCCGGCGGCGGGCCCGCAGGACGGGGCGGGCCGCTCGGCGGTCAGGCTGGGGGATGCGGACCGACGGCGGGGGAGAAAAAACCGGGGAGGGCTGTTCCCAGGGGCCGCCCTGCCACAAATCGTCTTGGTGATTGTTCTCCATACATTCCCTCCCGGCGGCCCATGGCCGTAAAATTGCGAAGCTGCTCAGGCCAGCGTCAGAGTGAAGGTGAACTGGGTCACCCCATCCTCGCTGGTGACAT
Source organism: uncultured Oscillospiraceae bacterium (assembly GCA_944385695.1). Classification (GTDB taxonomy): domain Bacteria; phylum Bacillota; class Clostridia; order Oscillospirales; family Oscillospiraceae; genus Lawsonibacter. The sequence continues at coordinate 8,014 of CALWYG010000059.1, forward strand.
TGATGGTTTCTTTCAGGTTGCCCAAAATGGTCTTGACAATATACAGCCCCAGACCCACACCTTCCCGGTCCATGGAGCGGGAGTAATCCGCCTTGTGGAACCGGTCGAAGAGCAGGGGGAGCTCCTCGGGGGGAATGGTGGCCCCCAGGTTGCGCACACAGGTGACGGCTTTGCCGTCCTTTTTGGTGATCTGGACGGTGATGGTGGTGCCGGGAGCGGCAAACTTGGCCGCGTTGTCCAGCAGGTTGTAGCACACCTGAGTGACCGAGTCGGGGTCGCCCCACACCATCAGCTTCTCCTGGGGCATCTGTACATCCACATCCAGATTGCGGCTGGTGATCTTGCTCTCCAGGCTGATGAGCACTTGGGACATGGTCTCGGTCAGATCAAAGGTCTCCTGGGCGGTGATGGAGTTCTCCGCCAGGGCATTGAGCCGGGACAAATCCAGCATCCGCCGTACCAGACGGGAGAGGCGGCGGGTCTCCGACACCACGATCTGAAGGGACTCCTTTTCCCGCTCGGGGGGAATGGTCCCGTCCAAAATCCCCTCGGCAAAGCCGGAGATGGTGGTCATGGGGGTTTTCAGCTCGTGAGAGATGTTGGCAATGAATTCCGCGCGCTGGGTTTCCACCTTTTCCAGGGAGTTGGCCATGGCGTTGAAGGCCTCGGCCAGAGTACTGATCTCATCACAGCGCCCTTCGTAGCTTGTGACCCGGACGTCAAACTCCCCTTGGCCGAATTTTCGGGCAGCTTCTGCCATTTCATTCAGCGGCCGGGCCTGGTGGGCCGAAGTAATGGTGCTGGCCACCACGGAGATCAGCAGCACCACCACCGCGGAAAAGAAGAAAATGGTAGCGGTGGCCGACCACATCTGGGAGAGGTTGGAGGCGTCAGCGGAGACCAGGACCAGACCCTGATTTACCGTCTGCCCCAGAACTGTAATGTTGATGGGAAGGCCGGCAGTGTACCGGCGCTCGGGATAGATCCCCTCCAGATTGGTAAGCCCCGCGTAGTTGCCGTGGCGCAGTACCTGGTTGGTGACGGAAGAGGGGAGGACGGCATTTTTGTAGTCATAGATTTTGGAGCCGTCGGTGGCATAGAGAATCTCGCCGTCTGGTCCGGCTACAATGACAAAGGAATCGGAGATCAGGGCGATGTTGGCCACATAATTGCTGTAAAGCTCATCCTGAATATCCCGGTATTCCTGATAGTACAGGGCGGTAAAGCCGGCGATGTATCCGGCGTTGCGCTCCATGGAATCCCGCTTTTCAGAAATCAGGTACCGGTAGGACAGCAGCATAAAGGCGGCGGACAGGAGAGTGAAGGACAGGATCATAATTCCCACCATCATGGTCAGCTGACGTTTGTAAAGAGACCGCAAGATGCCTCACCTCCTTAACGTAGTATCCTCAAAGAGAGGTCCATTACGAGGCGGGTCCCACCTCAAACTTATAGCCCACGCCCCAGACGGTTTTCAGCCGCCACTGGTCGCTGACGTTTTCCAGCTTCTCCCGCAGGCGCTTGATGTGCACATCTACGGTGCGGCTGTCACCAAAGTAGTCAAAGCCCCAGACCTCGTCCAGCAGCTGGTTGCGGGTAAACACCCGGTTGGGGGAGGAGGCCAGATGGAACAGCAGCTCCAGCTCCTTGGGGGGAGTATCCACCCACTGGTTATCCACCAGCAGCTCGTAGGAGTCCAGATTGATGACCAGCTTGTCAAAGGTGAGCTTTTTCTCCCCGGGCTCTTCCTCACCGCCGGTTCTGCGCAGTACCGCGTGAATCCGGGCCAGGACTTCTTTCATTTCAAAGGGTTTGACAATATAGTCGTCCGCCCCCTGCTCCAGCCCGGCCACCTTGTCCTCTGTCTGTCCCTTGGCGGTGAGCATGATGACGGGGGTTTTATCCGTCTCACGGATCTTTTTCAGCACGGACCAGCCATCCATAATGGGCAGCATGATGTCCAGCAGGACCAAATCGGGCTGGAAGGAGCGGAACAGTTCCACGCCCCGGCCTCCGTCCTTGGCAACCTGGGTCTCGAAGCCCTCTTTCTCCAGATAGAGGTGGAGCAGCTCCGCAATATTTCCGTCGTCTTCCACGATCAAAACCTTTTTGGGCATAAGAATCACCCCATCATAAGTAATTATAGTTTATTATACCGCAAATGGAACGTCTTGGGTGAATAATTTGTGAATTACGGGGCGGAGGAGGCTTTTTGATCCCCTCGTCCATCCACATAGGAGTGGTCCACCTGGATGACGGCGTAGTACCGGGAAGAGAGAGCGTGAATGGACTGGGACAGGGAATCCCGTACTTGGCTGTCGGACAGGCGGAAGCCGTAGGGAACCACCACGTCGAAAATGATGTTGGTGTGGATGGGACCGGCAGTCATGCGGAAGTCGTGGATGGACAGGGCGGGGTCCAGCTCCTTGACAAGGGCGTCCACCTGGGCACGCAGGGCGGAGGTGCTGTCGTCACAGACCACAGGGTCCATGTGGATGACGGTTTCAATGTGGTGCTTGGCCTTCAGCTCCCGCTCAATGTGGTCAATGATGTCGTGGATCTCCAGCAGGTCGCCGTCGGCGGGGACCTCCGCGTGGAAGGACATCATGGCCCGGCCGGGGCCATAGTCGTGGTAGACCAGATCGTGGATGCCCAGAATGTTGTCGTGGCTCAGCACCAGCTCGTCGATGTCAGCGGCCAGTTCCGGGTCCATGGGCCGGCCCAAAAGGGGGTCTAAGGTATCCCGGGCGGCCTCCCAGCCGGTTTTTAAAATGAAGGCGCATACCAAAAGTCCCGCCAAGCCGTCCACATGAAGCTGGAAAAAGTGGCACAGCAGGGTGGAAAGAAGAACCACCGCGGTGGAGAGAGTATCGGAGAGGGAGTCGGCGGCGGTGGCCTCCATGGCTGCCGAGCCGATCATCCGCCCCAGTGCCCGGTTAAACCAGAACATCCAGAACTTCACCAAAATGGCCGCACACAAAATGCCCACAGCCAGGGGGGAAAATTCCGGGGCGGAGGCGTGAAGCAGGGAATCGACCGCAGAGCGGCCTACCTCCAGGCCCATAAGCAGAATGGCCAGAGAGACAATCAGTCCGGCCACATATTCAATTCTTCCGTGGCCGAAGGGATGGTCGGCGTCCGCCTCCTGCCCGGCCAGACGAAACCCGATGAGGGTAACCACGGAGGTGGCGGCGTCGGACAGGTTGTTGAGTCCGTCGGCCGTCATGGCCACGGAGGCGGTAAGAAGCCCTGCCAGCAGCTTGCTGACCGACAGGAGCAGATTTAAAAGAATACCCATGGTGCCGGCGATGGTCCCGCACCGGCGGCGGACCTGGGGGGAATTGGGGTCCTCCCCACGCAGGCAAAACTGAAGGATCCTATTCACAGAAACACACACCTCGAAACAGAAAAACTGGCAGAAAAAGAATTAACCATTATTATGCACGCCGCCCCGATGCAAGTCAAGCGGGAATCCGTCGTACTGCCGGGGAAACGTTCACAAAAAGTTCATTTTATAGTCATGGTTTTGCCTTATTCTTAGTCTATGATGTCATTGTAGCCAAGTGAACAAGACATATCTCTATTCTCTCTCTCCTTTACAACACACAGGCAAAAAGCCCCGGTTAGGCAGCCGGGGCTTTTTGTCGCAATGGGCGGGATAACGTTCACAAAAAATTCACGAGAAAGTCACGATTTTGCCTTAAATTTCTTTTATCATATCCTTGTAGCCAAGCTACAAACTGTATCTCCCATTTCTCCCTCTCCTTTTACAACACACACAGGCAAAGGGCCCTGACCAAATGGTCAGGGCCCTTTGTCGTGCTGGGGCTAAGGGGGAGGAGGATTATTGCTCGATCTCCATCATCTTGGCCACCCGGCGGGCGTGACGGCCCCCCTCAAACTCGGTGGACAAGAACGTATCCACAATTCGCTCGGCCAGCAGGGGACCCACAATGCCCGCGCCCATGGCCAGCATATTGGCGTCGTTGTGGCGGCGGGTCATCTCGGCGGAGAGCGTATCCGCGCACAGAGCGCAGCGGATGCCCTTGACCTTATTGGCGGAGATGGAAATACCGATGCCGGTGGTGCAGATGACGATGCCCTTCTCACACTGGCCGCTGGCCACAGCCTCGGCGGCGGGCTTGGCAAAGTCGGGGTAGTCGCAGCTGTCGGTGCTGTTGGTGCCGAAGTCTTCACAGGTGATGCCCTTGGCGGCCAGATAGGCCTTGATGTGTTCCTTCAGCATGTATCCTCCGTGATCGGAAGCAATGGCAATCATAATAAAGTACCTCCTAATACCGCTCGAATAAAAGAACGGAATTTTATTTTATTGTAGTCGATTTTTGTCATAATTGCAAGGGAAAAAGCGCGCCCCTCCGGCCAATTGAGCCGGAGGGGCGCGCAGGTTTGGGTTCAAAAATCAGACCATCAGGGAGCAGACCAGCTGGGTGTACTCGGCGGGATCCTCCACAGGCAGGTCAGCCAGGAGCAGAGCCTGGGCATACAGCAGCTTGGAGTACTTGGCCACGGTGTCCTTATCTCCGGCCTCCACAGCCCGCTTCAGGGCGGCAAAGGGGGCGGAGTCGGGGTTCAGCTCCAGCACCCGGTCGGCCTTCATGTGGGCGCTGCCCTCCACCTTGCGCATATACTTCTCCATCTCCAGGGAGACGGGGCCGTCGGCGGTGAGGCAGCAGGCGCCGGACTTCAGAATGGAGGAGATGCGCACCTGCTTCACCTGGTCACCCAGGGCCTCCTTCACGGCCTCCAGCACGTCCTTGCCGGCCTCGGCCTTCTCCTGGGCAGCCTTCTTCTCTTCCTCGGTCTGAGGCAGGGCGTCCTCGTCATTGACGGACTTAAACTGCTTTCCATCGATTTCGCCCAGGGCCTTCATCACAAAGTCATCTACATCCTCGGTGCAGTAGAGAATCTCATAGCCCTTGTCCAGAATCCGCTCCACCTGGGGCAGCTTTGCGATCTTCTCCACGCTCTCGCCGCAGGCATAGTAGTAGAAGGGCTGGTCTTCCGGCATGCGGTCCTTATAGGCGGCCAGAGTGGTGTTTTTGCCCTCCTTGGAGGACCAGAACAGCAGCAGGTCCTGGAGCACGTCCTTGTGGGCGCCGTAGTCGGCCACCACGCCGTACTTGATCTGGGTGCCGAAGGCGCCCCAGAACTTCTCGTACTTCTCCCGGTCGTCCTTCTGCATTTTCACAAGCTCAGACTTGATCTTCTTCTCCAGGGCGGAGGCGATCACCTTCAGCTGGCGGGTGTGCTGGAGTACCTCACGGCTGATGTTCAGGGAGAAGTCGGCGGAGTCCACCACGCCCTTCACAAAACGGAAGTGGTCGGGAAGCAGATCGGCGCACTTGTCCATGATGAGCACTCCGGAGGAGTAGAGCTGCAGCCCCTTCTGGTATTCCCGGGTGTAGAAGTCGTAGGGGGTCTGGGCAGGGATATACAGCATGGCCTTATAGGTCACCGCGCCCTCGGCGCTGGTGTGGATGACGGCCAGGGGGTCCTGCCAGTCGTTGAACTTCTCCTTATAGAAGGCGTTATACTCCTCGGGTTTGACCTTGGACTTCTGCCGCTGCCACAGGGGCACCATGGAGTTGAGGGTCTTCCACTCCTTCACGGTCTCCCACTCGGGCTTATAGTCCTCTCCGGCGTCGGCGGGCTTCTCCTTCTGGCGGTAGTCCTCCACTTCCATGACAATGGGGTAGCGGATATAGTCGGAGTACTTTTTAATCAGCTCCTGTAATTTGTAGGTCTCCAGATACGGATCGTAGTTCTCCTCGTCGGCGTTGGGCTTGATGTGCATGATGATGTCAGTGCCGGGGGCGTCCTTCTCACAGGGGGTGATGGTGTAGCCGTCGGCTCCGTCGGACTGCCACATAAAGGCCTCGTCGCTGCCCCAGGCTTTGGACACCACGGTGACGTGGTCGGCCACCATAAAGGCGGAGTAGAAGCCCACGCCGAACTGGCCGATGACGTCGATCTTGTCGGCGGCCTTGTCGTCCTCCGCAAGGTTGGCCTTGAACTGGCCGGAACCACTGTGGGCAATGACGCCCAGGTTGTTCTCCAGCTCTTCCTTGGTCATGCCGATGCCGTTGTCATACACGGTGAGGGTGCGCATCTCCTTGTCGGTGACAATGGTGATCTTCAGATCCTTGCGCTTGACGTCCACGCTGTCGTCGGTGAGGGACTTGTAGGCCAGCTTGTCCTCGGCGTCGCTGGCATTGGAGATGAGCTCCCGGAGAAAGATCTCCTTGTGGGTGTAGATGGAGTTGACCATCAGGTCCAGCAGCCGCTTGGATTCGGCTTTAAACTGCTTCTTTGCCATGATTTCTGATTCCTCCGTGTATAGTAAAGTTTATTTATAACAAATAAAAGAAATAACGTTAGCACTCGTAAATCTTGAGTGCTAACGTTATCATAGCGCACTTACTTCAAAAAAGCAAGGGTGTTCACAGTTTTTTTACAGTTGCTCCTTAGCCGGGCAGCCCGGCATAGGTGCGCCGGATGCAGGTACCGGTCTGGGCCTGGTAATAGGAGACACAGTTATCCTGGACGATCTCAATGAGCCCGTTGACCAGATAGCAAAAGCTGTCCGCTCCGCCGGGCAGGGTGTAGAGCTCGGTTCCGTCCCGGTCATAGATGTGCCATTGCCCCTCCCGGGGGATGGCGAACAGCAGGGGGCCGCCCGTTCGGGTGCCGTCCAGGATGGTGAGTGCTCCCTCCTGGGCCGGAATCAGGACGTTCCCCTCCAGATCGGTGACGGCAAAGGCGCTGCTGGTTTCGTCCCAGGTAAAGAAATAGACCCGGTCGCCCCCCAGTACGGAGGGGTATTCATCCTTGGGCAGCGGGGAGGGGAAGGTATGGGACTCCTCCCCACGGGTGAGGGTGATGGTGCCGTCCCCGTTGGCCAAGGGAACCCAGTCCAGACGGGTGTTGGCCTCGGAGTCCCACTGGCGGAACCACTCCTCGGCGCTGGTGGTGGAGACTGCCCCGGTGTAGGGGTCCAGGAAGCGGGCAATTTGATTGGTTTCTCCGTACGTGCCCAAAAAGAGCAGCCCGTCTTTCCACTGGACGGTGCCGGGGGCGTCTCCGGTAAACCAGGGAACGGCGCTGGGGTCCTCAATGCCCAGCTGTGCCCAGGTAAACTGGCCCAGCTTTGCTCCGGTCTGGGCGCTGATGAGGGTCAGACCATCCTGGTTTCCGGCGGCCACCCCATCCGGGTAGGCGATCACGCCCCAGTACCGGTAGTCCGTCCACCAGCTGCCGTCCTGGGCCGCCAGGGCCACCAGGGTGCCGGTGCCGGGCCGGCCCCGTTCCCCGTCTCCGCGGGTCAGGGTGTAGACAGGGAGAAAATACTCGGAGAAAGTGCCTGTGGCGGCATCCATCCGGGAGTAGCTGCACCGGGTGATGGAGCTGCACACGGCATCCATCACCAGGGTGCCGTCCTGGGTCATCAGTCCATAGAACCAGGTGGGAGAGGTATAGGCGGGGTCCTCCTCCCACCAGGCCAGGGTCAGCCCCTGACTGCCCGCAAAGGGGAGCAGAGGGCCGTAGCTGTCCCGGGGAATCAGTTCAGGGGTGTACTGCTCGTAGAGCCGTTCCCCTACAGCGGGGAGAGCCTCTTCTTCCTGGAGGACAGACCAATCGGTCTGAACGTTGGGGCCGGCGGAGAGCTGGGAGGTGCTGCCCTGCTGGGGGGCGCACCCCGCCAAAAAGACACCGGCCAGGGCCATGGCAGCCCATCGGCCAAAGAATTTCATGCTATTCCACTCCTTCCATGACGGGCACGTACCCCTCCATGGCCGCCAGCTTCTGGCCCTCGGGGCCCAGCACCCAGTCATAGAGGATACGAGTGGGGCTGTCGGCGGGGGTGTTCTGGTCGATGGCCACATAATAAGGATTGAGGAAGGGGTAGCTGCCGTCCTGGATGCTCTGGGCATTGGGGGTAACACCGTCAATGGACAAAACCTTCAGCCCCCGGGCCATCTCCATATCGTTGGCGTAGTAATAGACCGTAAACCCGATGGCGGAGGGGGTGTTGTCGTACTGCCGCACCGCATCGATGAGTCCCTGCATGGAATCGGGCACCCAGGCCTCGGGGGCTTCCATAGGGGGGTGGCCCTCCATAACCAGTTTCTCAAACATGGTTTGGCTGCCTGCGCCCTGGTTGCGCTGGAAGGGGACGATGTCCAGGCTGCTGCCCCCCACTTCCTTCCAGTTGGTGATCTCACCGGTGTAGATCTTCCGTACCTGTTCAGAGGTCAGGTTGTCCACCGGGTTGTCCTCGTTGACCACAAAGACCAGGGCATCGGTGGCAAAGGGGGTATAGAGCCAGTGGCCTTCCTCTTGAAGCTGAGCCAGGACCTCCCCCTCCGGCTCCGCGGCCAGAACCAGGTCACGCTCCCCGGCCATCAGGTTGCGGTAGGACTGGGTGGTGCGGGAGAAGTCCACCAGGTCGGATACCTGCTCAGTCGTCTCCCCCAGCAAAACGGCGCACATGGCCTTGGCCAGAGGGACAGTGGAGGTGGAGCCGTCCAGCCGGGGCAGGTTTTCCCGGGTAAACACAAAGGGGCCCTGCTGGGAGCCGGAGGAGGCGGAGCCTCCTTGGGTGGTTTTGGGCGAACAGCCGGTGAGGGCCACGGCCAGAGCCATGGCGGCGGCCATACAGGATAAGACACGTTTCATCATACAGTTCCTCCAGTCAGGTGGGAAAAAGGATCGGCCTCCGGGAGACCAGCCTCCCTGCGGCAAGTCAATTATAGCAGGGTAAACAAGGGTGTATCATCACAAAATCTATGCAAATCAGCAACAAATCAGTGACAAATCCTTAAAAATTCTTAATACATAAAAATTAGATTAAAAACTCCCGCGGGGGTTGACAAACATGAGTAGATGTATTATTGTACTAGATACATAATACAATAATACAAACGAGGAGGAGCGCATATGGATTGGAAGCTTACCGACGACCGGCCCATCTGGCTCCAGCTGACGGAGCAGATGACCCGCCGGATCATCACCGGAGTCTATCCCCCGGGGAGCCGGCTGCCTTCCGTGCGGGAGCTGGCCGCCGAGGCGGGGGTCAACCCCAACACCATGCAGCGGGCCCTGGCCCAGCTGGAGCAGGACGGTTTGGCCAAAGCTGACCGCACCGCCGGACGCATGGTGACCCAGGATACGGCGGTGCTGGACGCGGTCCGGCGCGCCCAGGCCAGGGTCGTGATGGAACAATATATTCATGCCATGGCTGAGCTGGGGTACACCCCGGCTCAGGCCGAGGCGCTGTTGAAGGAGGAGAAGCTATGAGCGAGCAATTGATTGTCTGCCGGGGCCTGTCCAAGTCCTATGGACGAAAGCCGGCCCTGTCCGGCGTGGATTTGGAGGTAGGCCGGGGACGGATTGTGGGGCTGCTGGGGCCCAACGGAAGCGGGAAGACCACCCTTATTAAATTGATGTGCGGCCTGCTCCAGCCCACCGCGGGGGAGATTGAGATCGGCGGCCTGCCTGTGGGGGTGGAGACCAAGGCCCAGGTGAGCTACCTGCCCGACCGGATGTATTTTGCCAACTGGATGCGGGCGGTGGATCTGTTTGATCTGTTCCGGGATTTTTACCGGGACTTTGACTACGAGAAGGCCATTGCCATGTGCCGCAGTCTGGGAGTAGAGCCCCACGACCGGCTGAAAACCATGTCCAAGGGCACCAAGGAGAAGGTGCAGCTGGTGCTGGTCATGGCCCGGAAGGCCCAGCTCTATCTGCTGGATGAGCCCATTGCCGGGGTGGACCCGGCGGCCCGGGATTTTATTCTCCACACCATTTTGACCAACTACAATGAGGAGGGGACCGTCCTCATCTCCACCCATCTGATTTCCGACATTGAAAAGGTGCTGGACGAGGCCATTTTTCTGAAGACGGGAAAGGTCATGCTCCATGACACAGTGGACCATATCCGGGAGACGCAGGGCAAGAGCGTGGATGCCCTGTTCCGGGAGATCTTCCGGGCGCAGCCGCTGGAAGGAGGGGAGTTCTGATGTTGGGAAAGCTTTTAAAATATGATTTCCGGGCCATGTGGAAGCAGTTTTCCATGATCTGGCTGGCGGCGCTGGTCATTGCGCTCATTAACCGCTTCACCCTCCCCTTCAACCGGCAGGGCGGCCTTGGGACAGAAAACGAGCTGCTGGCCGTCATCACCATTTCCGTGTTTATCGGTGTGATGTGTGCCATGTTTGTGGTGGCTATGGTCTTTGTGCTCACCCGGTTCTACCGGGGCCTGCTGGGGGACGAGGGATATCTCATGCACACCCTGCCTGTGAAGACCTGGCAGCTGGTGTTCTCCAAGCTGGTCTGCGCGGTTGTGGTGACGGTGGTCAATGTGCTGGTGTCCTTCCTGGCCATGTTCCTCATGATGCCCATCAACTGGATCGAAGTGTTCGACATGGAGCTGTGGAAGCGCCTCGTGCAGGGAATGCTGAGACAGCCGGATGCGCTGCTGTACCTGGCGGAATTTTTCCTGCTGTGTGTGGTGGCCCTGTCGCTGATGGTGACTATGGTATACCTGTCCATGGCCATCGGCCACCTGTTCCACCGCCGCCGGGTGCTGATGAGCGTGGTGGCCTTCTTTGCCCTGGACATTGCGGGGAACCTGGTCATTAGCCTGGTCAACGAGCTGGGCCTGCTGGGATTTTTGGACGAACTGGCGATGTGGGGCGGTCACACAGGCTTTTGGGTGGGAATTACCCTGCTGCTGCTTCCCGCTGTGCTCATGTTTTTGGCCAGCAGCTATCTGCTCAAGCACCATTTGAATTTGGAATAAGAAAGAAGGAGAAACATGAACGCCTGGACTGTCTTTACCGTCGCCTTTGCCGCTGTGGTGCTCCAGGCGTGGATCAGCCGCCGGGGAGAGCCCCACTGGTACATGGGCTGTATCGTTCCACTGATCTACGGAGGAGTGGTGGCCTGGATGTTTCTGGGGGAGGATCTGCTGCTTTCGCTGCAGATTATCCTGTTCGGCGCAGTCATCCCTATCCTTCTGCTGCTCTCCCTGCGGGGAAAAAAGAAGAAAAACCAGGAGGACGACCGTCCCTCCGGGACATGAACAAAGCCGCCCGGCACATGGTGCCGGGCGGCTTTTTGTCGCAGTTTTATTACTTGTTGTAGGAGTCGAAGGCGTCCAGAACCTCCTGCCGGGGGGCGGGGGTGAACAGGGAGACCACCACAATGGCCACCAGGGCACAGGCAAAGGCGGGCAGCAGCTCGTAAATGTCCCAGATGCCGCCCATGGGACGAATCAGGAACTTCCACACGAAAATCATCACGCCGCCTACCACCAGACCGGCCATAATGCCCTGGCGGTTGCTGCGCTTCCAGAACAGGGCGCAGAGCATAGCCGGACCAAAGGTGGCGCCGAAGCCGGCCCAGGCGAAGGACACAATCTGGAACACGTTGCTGTTGGGATCGGCGGCCAGGAAAATGGCGATGACCGCAATGCAGATGACCGTGAGCCGGGCAATGCGCATGTTCTGCTTTTCCGTGAGCTTGATGCCCAGCACATTCTGCACGATATTCTCGGAGAATGCGGAAGAGGCGGCCAGCAGCTGGGAGTCAGCGGTGGACATGGTGGCAGCCAAAATACCGGCCAGGATGCAGCCGGCCACAATGGCGGGGAAGATGCCATAGCTGGACAGCAGATCGGACAGGCGGACGATCACCGTCTCCGTGGCGCTGCCCTCCAGGAAGGGGATGCGGCCGGCGGAGGACACGGCGTGGCCAACAATGCCGATGAGCACCGCCACGCCCATGGAAATCACAACCCACACAGAGGCGATGCGGCGGGAGAGCTTCAGCTCGTTTTCATCCCGGATGGCCATAAAGCGCACCAGGATGTGGGGCATTCCAAAGTAGCCCAGGCCCCAGGCCGTCATGGAGACAATCCGAATGATGCCATAGGGTTCGGCGCTGTTGGAGGCTGCGTTATAGGTCTGGCTAAAGCTGAGGTAGCCGGGCAGGGACTCGGCATGCTCCAGAACGGCGCCCATGCCGCCGGCCTGCACGATGCCGAAGGTCACAATGATGGCCAGGGCGACCGTCATAATGATAGACTGAATAAGGTCCATGGTGGCCACGGCGCTGAAGCCGCCCACAGAGGTATAGCTAATGATGACCACGGCGCCCACCACCACGGCGGCCATGTAGTTCCAGCCGAAGAGGCTGTTGAAGAGCTTGCCGATGGCGGCAAGGCCGGAGGCCACATAGGGGACAAAGAAAATGAGAATGATGAGGGCGGAGATGCACATAATCACAGGCTTCTTTTCTCCGTAGCGCTTGGAGATGAAGCTGGGGATGGTGATGGCGTCCAGCTGTACGCTGTACCGGCGCAGCCGTCGGGCCACAAGCAGGAAGTTCAGATAAGTGCCGAAGGCCAGGCCGATGGCGGTCCAGCTGGCGTCCGCCACACCGCTGAGATAGGCAAGGCCGGGGATGCCCATGAGCAGGTAGCTGCTCATGTCGGAGGCCTCGGCGCTCATGGCGGTGACCAGAGGGCCCATGCCCCGCCCGCCCAGGTAGAAGCCCTCGGAGCTCTTCTTGGAGCGGCGGCCGATCATAACGCCGGTGAAAATCACAAGGCACAGGTACAGGATGATGGTACCCATGATACAAAGTTGGGAAGTGGTCATACATTCTCTCCTTACTGACGGTTGGGACCGTCCATACTACACACACATGTCATCCGAGGGGAGCCTTCCCGAAGGATGACAGTGGGTGCATTATAGCACAAAGAAGAAGAGAATGAAATACAGAACATAGTATAGAATAAATTCCGTACTATGTTCTGTAATAATTAAAAATAATCTTGAAAAATCTAGGAAAATTAACTATACATTTTTTGAAAATAAAATAGGACAAAACAAAAAATTTTATGCCTGAGACCGAAAATCCCGAAAAAACCGGTGCATCATAACGCTTCCATATTGGAGCAGGGAGTAATCCCCCTCGGACAAACACCAGTCGTAGATGAGGGCCCGCTCGCACAGGGCGTAGACCCGCACCATCTCATTGACGGTCACGTCACAGCGCAGTTCCCCCTGCTCCTGCCCCTGAAGGACGATCTGCCGCAGCAGCTTATAATAGGTCCGGTTGTGGTCCAGGAGATGCTTGTCTCCCCGGGTAATGAGCTGGGAGGAGTAGAGCCGGGCCAGCAGGTCCAGAGAGACGGAGTTTTCAATCATGGCGAACAGCTCCCGGTTTAAGTACATGAGCTGGTCAAAGCGGTCTTGGTTGGGGTCCATGGTCTGGGAGAGCTCCTCATACTTCTGGTCAAAGAGGTAGGAGACGGTGGACAGCAGGGCGTCCTTCCCCTCGAAGTAGTGGTAAAAGGACCCCCGGGAGGTGCCCGATTCCTCGATGATCTCCTCCACGGTGGTGTCGTCATACCCCTGGCGGTAAAAAAGCCGCCAGGCCGCCTCAATGATGCGGCCCTTGGTGTTTCGGGTGTTTTTCTTGGCCATTTCGGGCACTCCCCTTCCAAAAAAGCCCGGTGCAACCGCTGGTTGCCCCAGATTCCAGGAGAACTTGGTTGCCAAATTCCCCATTTTCTCCTATCATAGCATCAAAGAAACCCGAGGAAAAGAGGGAGAGCCATGACCTTATCGGAAAGAATTCTTCACCTGCGCAGCCAAAAGGGGCTGTCTCAGCTGGAGCTGGCGGAACAGCTGGGGGTGTCCCGGCAGAGCGTGAGCAAGTGGGAGACGGGCCAGTCGGTGCCCGACCTGGACAAGCTCATCAAGCTTGCAGACCTGTTTGGCGTCAGCGTGGACGAGCTGGTACGGGAGGGGGAGCGTCCCCAGCCGCCCCAGCCGGGGCCCCAGGTGGTCTATATCCGGGAGCGCCACGGCCTAACCAGCGCACAGCGGGCAGGCATCTGTGTGGAGGCAGCCGGCCTGATCCTGGCCCTGCTGGGGGTGGCGTGGGTTGGCACAATCAGCATTTTGCTGGGGGTGGGGTTGCTCCTGCTGGGCCTTCCCCTGCTGCTGGCCAGAAAGCACCCCTGGATCATCCTGAGCTGGGTAGTGGTGGGGATCAGCCTGGTGGTATTTAATCCCTATACCTCCATTGCCCCCTGGGGCCTTGTGGGAGGCGTCTGGGAGATCTGGATCTACCTGACCTTTGGTGAGCGGTACATCAGCTACCTTTATGGGGGCCTGATCGGGGTGGCACGGGGACTTGTGGCACTGGCAGCGCTGTTTTTTACGGTCCGGGCGGCGTGGAAGAAATACAAAAAGTCGCCGGAGGAGACAGAAACGCCCTGAAAATAATTTAGCGTACTACCTTGACAAATGAAAAAAGCCGTGGTATAAAAGACCATCATATGACTGACGGATAATGTGGAGCCTACCACATGGAGTATGATACAAACAAGCCGACCGTCTGGGCGAAGAAAGGCCCGGACCGTCGGCTTTTCTTTTTTGCAAAGGAGGTATCATGCCAAGTGACGGAAGGATGGGTGCATTCCCTGGAGTCCATGGGTCTGGTGGACGGGCCGGGAATCCGCACGGTGGTCTTTCTCCAGGGCTGTGCCCTGCGCTGCCAATACTGCCACAACCCCGATACCTGGCAGCGGGAGAGCACCCCGGCGCAGCCCATGACCCCGGCGCAGCTGCTCCGGCGGCTGGAGCGCTTCCGTCCCTACTACGGTGAACAAGGCGGGGTGACCTTTTCCGGGGGAGAGCCCCTGCTCCAGCCGGACTTTTTACGGGAGAGCCTGAAGCTGTGCCGCCGGGCGGGGATTCACACCTGCCTGGATACGGCGGGGCGTGGCCTTGGGGACTACGGGGAGATTCTGGCGTACACCGACCTGGTGCTGCTGGATGTGAAGCACTACACCTCGGAGGGCTTCCGCCAGGTCACCGGAGGGGACATGGAGCCGTTTCTCCGCTTTGTGGAGGCAGTCCGGCAGGCAAAGGTCCCCCTGTGGGTGCGCCACGTGGTGGTGCCCGGTCTGACGGACGGCGAAGAGCACCTGGAGGGGCTGGAGGAGTATCTGCGCACCCTCCCCCGGGTGGAGCGGGTAGAGCTGCTCCCCTACCATACCCTGGGGGTCCACAAGTATGAAGCCCTGGGCATTCCCTATCCTCTGGAGGGGGTGTCCGCTATGGAGAAAGAAGTTTTAAGGCCCTGGGAGGACAGGCTGAACCGGCACTGTACCCAGGGGCTGGACAAGGAAAGGAAGAGGAAGGATGAGCATTGATGTGAATGGCACCGCCTGGCAGGGCTTCCGCACCGGCGAGTGGCGGCACCTGGTGAATGTGCGTAATTTTATTCAGAAGAACTACACCCCCTATGAGGGCGGGGATGATTTCCTGGCCCCCATCTCCCCCAAAACCGCCAAGGTGTGGAAAAAGGCGGAGAAGCTGATTTTGGAGGAGACCAGAAAGGGGATCCTGGACGTGGAAACCCATGTGGTCTCCGGCATTGACAACTTTGCCCCCGGCTATATTGATAAGGACAATGAGGTTATCGTGGGCCTCCAGACCGACGCGCCGTTAAAGCGTATCGTCAACCCCTTCGGCGGCATCCGCATGGCCGCCTCCGCCTTGGAGCAATACGGATACCAACTGGACCCGGAGATTGAGAAACACTTCCGCCTCTACCGCAAGACCCACAACGAGGGGGTCTTTGACGCCTACCCCAAGCGCACCCGTTTGGCCCGCCACGCCGGACTGCTCACCGGCCTGCCCGACGCCTACGGCCGGGGGCGGATCGTGGGGGACTACCGCCGGGTGCCCCTGTATGGCACGGACTTTCTCGTTGAGGAGAAGGAAAAGGATCTGGACAGGCTGGACGGCCCCATGACCGACGAGCGCATCCGGCTGCGGGAGGAGGTGCGCATGCAGATCCGGGCTTTGCGGGAGATGGCCTCCATGGCGGCTAAATATGGCTGTGACATCACCCGTCCGGCGGAAAATGCCCGGGAAGCGGTACAGAACCTGTACCTGGCCTATCTGACCGGGGTGAAGGAAAATAACGGCGCGGCCACCTCCCTGGGCCGCACCGCCACCTTCCTGGATATCTACATCCAGCGGGATTTGGATCGGGGGCTGCTGGATGAGCATGGAGCCCAGGAGCTGATGGATCAGTTTGTCATCAAGCTGCGCCTGGTACGCCACCTGCGCACCCCGGAGTATAACGAGCTCTTCGGCGGCGATCCCACCTGGGTCACCGAGGCCATCGGCGGTATGGGGGTGGA
>CALWYG010000060.1 GCA_944385695.1 uncultured Oscillospiraceae bacterium
GGTGAAAATCTGGCGCGGCCAGGCTATTGTAATACCGGATATAGGGCGGGCCCCGGTAATCTCACCCAGGACAGGAAGCTACTGTACTCCGACCCTACGAGCGTCTCTCTCCGCTTTCGTCAGGCCCGCGTCGGCGGCGGAGACTGTGGTCACTTCCGCCGTAGTACCGTCCTTCATGGGATAGACAGCCGTGCTTGTCCGGACTGTGTCAGCCCACGAGGCAGCCTTAGCCTGCGGATTGACCGACTGGAGGAGGGTAGGGAGTCTGCGCTTAAACTCGGCCAGGCCTTCGCGGGTGAGGTCAAAGGACTGTACTTTGACCCAGTTTCCGTCTGGGCCGGAATAACCCACCTCTGCCACGTCGGTGATCGCCGGATTTAGGTCCTCTGCGAATTCCAGTGCCTGGCCGCCCTTGATGTTCAGGTAGGAGAAGGCGTCGTTCCAGCTCTTAAAATCAGGAAGGTCCAAAACAAAGGAGGCTCCGCTCTGCGTATCCGCAGTCGTAGCCTCCGATGTAGCCGCCTCCGGAATTACTCCAGATTCAGCTCTCTCTTGATTTGTGCCCAGGTCTCCTCGTCCGGCACTCCTGCGATTCGGTTGGGTACCATAATCGCGCCCGCCCTGTCCCGCAGATCTTCGGTTGGGAGTGCGTTCACCAGCTTGTCCAGCGTCTTCCCGTCCTCCAGGATAGGAGACCGCTTCCGATTTGCCTTGGCCTGTTCCCGCTTGGCCTTCTCTCGCTCCTGCTCCTTCTCGTACCAGCTGTACGGAATTGTCAGAGTTGCGCCCCCGGGTCCCGCCACGGTTACCCAGTCCTCGTCCTGGTACTTGGCCATCCGCTCCGCGACCTGCTTCTTGTACTCCTCCCGCTCTTCCGGCGTCATCTGAAAGTAGGACTTCATTGCTCTCCTCCTCTACCCGGAACAAACGCTCCGGGATGTTTTCCTTGACATACCCTGCGTGCGGCCTTAGAATGGAGTCAGACGGAACACTGTTAAAGGCGTTGGGTAATTGTAACCCAGCTTCCCTGAACAGTGTCTCCGTCTTTTCTTTGTTCCAATACAGAATCAGACGATTCTTGCTGGCCAGATACATCAGGTTGTTCAGGCTGTTTCGTCCCCGCTTGACCGCAAAATTCTCTCGTCCATATACACTGGTAATGAAGTTGGCGGGCCCGAGAACTCCGCCCACCCGGGCCTTGCCGTTCGGACGGATGGAGACTACGATGGGGTTTCCATCCGCGTCTATTTCCGTCGTGACAACCAGGATGTCGCCTCTGCGGCTATTGGAGTCCATGATCATCGCAGGCTTAGAGATCAGCTCCGGAAGCCGCTCGATCACATCCTTGGAAATACCATGCCAGCTGGTATTCTCCAGGGAGCGCTCGTGCATAACATCAGACAGGTGCTTCACGGTCATGCACATGGGGAGGTCACCCAGGCCCACCTCACTCAAAAGATACGGAGTCTCCCGCAGGTACAGGGCACTGTTGCTGGGAAGCTCCTCTCGATTTTCGATCTGCTCTCCCCAGGACATCTGCTGCATACGAGCCAGGTCGGCCCCTTCGGGGTTTACGTCTCCTCGGGCTCCTTGGGCTGTCTTGGCCTCAGTGGAAGTTTGTCCGTCAGACAGCATACGAAGTCGTCCGTCTTGGCGATCGACGGCGTCTTCAGAAATTTGTCCATGGATTTTTTCAGTGCCTCTACGTCCACTTCTTTTTTCTTGGCGTTCGATTCGTTCAGTCTGCTGTCCATTTGTCTGGCCCTCCTGTCTGGTATTGGCTCTACTGTTTGCCGTCACAAGGTTCTCCCAAGCAGCCTTGACCTCATCGTAGTTTACAAACATGGGGCGAAGCTTGTCATCGTTGGCACCCTCGTGGATGTCACCGCTGATGTAGGAAGATCCCAGGAGCACCTCCTTCGCGGTCTGATCCGCGTAGTCGAATACTCGTTCCACGGCGGCTGCTCTCTGGGCGTCGGTCATCGACGCATAACCAGGTCCGGCAGTAAGATCAGTGGCCATAGAAAACGCCGTCTGCCCACGTGTAATGGCGTAAGTAAGGTATTCATCAGCAGTCAGGTCTTTCCGCTCATTATTCACCGTCAGGTACTTGCTGGGAGCAGAAATCAGAACCCCGTTTTCACCCGTCGCCTCATACAGCCTGAGAAGCTCATGCTCCATTTCAGTTTCCCGCACTTTGGAGTAGTAGCCCGGGCTGAAGAACTGGTTTAGGGTATTCAGGGTCGCTGTGTCTGCGTTGGGCTCCGTGCGCCCCCAGGGATCTATATAGGTGATTCGCGCATAGTCCCAGACAGGAATCTTTCCGGAGAGATTGCCAACCTTTCGCTCCAGGTCGTCGGGAATGACGTTACTGGGGGTCACTTAGGTTGAGACTCTTCAGCTCCCCGGTGGTCACATCCGCGCCGTCCACCAACTTCTGCACAACTGCGGCCTTTGCTTCAGCTCGCTTCACCTTCATCCCCAGCTGGGTGTACAGCGTCGTCCCCTGGTTTAAAATAGTAGCAACCTCGGTCTCTACATTTTCATTGTAGGGAGTAGTCACGGCCTTGTCAACGGCCTTTTGAACAGTCTCCTGTCTGACCGCAGCTTCCTTTACCACAGACTGATAAAGGGCCCCGAGATCCTGGTCGCTAAGGGACTCCTTATATTGGGATAGCAGTTTTCCTGAACCCCACATACTGACAGAATCATCTGTTTGTCCTAAATTCTGACACAAATGGGGATCTAGTCAAAAATCCAACTCAATTGCGGTCTTGCCCCGCCTCTGACCCAACAGAGGATTTGCCCTTTCTTGTTTTTTGAGGTATGATATAGAAATACAGAGCAAACGGCCGACAACACGCAAAGGAGGTTTGCATATGGAGCCTTGCTATCATGTAACCGTGGACGGAGTTATGCGCCAATATCCAGCCGGGACCCCTTACCAGGACATCGCCAGGGAGTTTCAGGCTGCCTATCCCAGTGATATTCTCCTTGTGGAGCGCAATGGAAAACTCTGCGAGCTTTCCAAGCGCCTGGACCGGGACTGCACCCTGAACATGATAACTGTCCAGGATAAGCCCGGGCTACAGACCTATGAGCGCAGCGCCATTTTCTTAATGCTCAAAGCGTTCTACGACATGATCGGGCAAGATCAGATTCAGCAAATTTGTGTGGAATACTCCCTGAGTCATGCGCTGTATATCCGCGTCAAGGGACAATTCCAACTGGACGAAGCACTGCTGGAACAGGTCGAGTCCCGGATGCGGGAACTGGTCCAAAAGGACATCCCCATTCAGAAGCATTCCATCCCCACCGACGATGCCGTAGAGATGTTTGAAGCACGCAAGCTCCATGACAAGGCAAAGCTGCTCCGCTGCCGCATCACGTCAAGAGTTAATTACTATTCTCTGGAGGACTTTTCCGACTATTTCTATGGCTATATGGTTCCGGATACCAGCTATCTCAAATGCTTCCATCTGGAGCTGTTTGACCGTGGGCTCATTTTACGTCTGCCGGACCCCCAGGCCCCTGACCGCCTTGCGGTCTTCCAGCCGTCCCTTAAAGTCTTTCGCGCGCTGGACGATGCGGATCAGCGCGCCAAGCATCTGAACATTTCCAACGTAGCAGATCTTAACGAGGCCATATGCCGGGGCGATGCCACCAGCATCATCCTGGCCAATGAGGCCATGATGGAAAAGCGAATCGGCGACATGGCGGAGACCATCGCCCAGCGCAGAGATATTCGTTTTGTTATGATCGCCGGACCTTCTTCCTCTGGAAAGACGACCTTTTCCCACCGTCTGTCTACCCAGCTCACTGCCTGCGGGCTGACGCCTCATGCCATTGCCACAGACAATTACTTCAAAAACCGCTCCGACACCCCCCGGGATGCCAACGGCCAATACGACTTTGAAAGCCTGGGCGCAATGGATGTGGAACAATTCAACCACGACATGTCTCTGCTTTTGCAGGGAGAAACCGTAGAGCTCCCGCAATTTAACTTCAAAAAAGGAATCCGGGAGTATAACGGGGACCGGCTTGCCTTGGGACCGCGGGACGTCCTGGTGATTGAGGGAATCCACTGTCTGAACGATGCATTTTCCTATGCGCTGCCCAAGGAGAGCAAGTTTAAAATCTATATCAGCTGTCTCACCACACTCAATGTAGACGATCACAACCGGATTCCCACCACGGATGCCAGATTGCTCCGCCGGATCGAACGGGATGCCAGAACCCGGGGATACAGCGCCAGAGCTACCATCCAGATGTGGCCTTCCGTCCGGCGGGGCGAGGAATCCAATATTTTCCCATTTCAGGACAGCGCCGATGCGGTCTTCAATTCCGCCTTGATTTACGAAATTGCCCTGCTCAAGCCCTACCTCGAGCCTTTGTTGTTCGGCGTTCCTAAAAATTGTCCGGAACATCTGGAAGCGAAGCGGCTTTTGAAGTTTTTAAGCTATTTTCTGCCCCTACCCGCTGACCACGTCCCAACGACCTCCCTTATGCGGGAATTCATTGGCGGCGGCTGCTACCACGTATAGCTGTCCCCGTCTGTCGGAACGGAGAACCCGCGCTTTTTTATCCTGCTTTAGTACAATTTTATCAAATTGTCCGCATAGCGGACAGTTTGATGAAATTGACCATGTTTCCCTCTGTCCGTTTCCCCTACAATCCATGTTGTTAAACTGGGGAAGTCTAATTGGACCGGCTAAAGCAGCGTTCCAAGGTTAGATCGCGCAGCAGAGGGGCGTCACTGGGAAACTTATGTGTTGAGCGGCAAGTCCACAGCAGACCTTACTAAGGCGCACCTGGATCGCCGGAATCCATTCCATCTTCTATCCCCAGCACAGCCGGTGCTCATTCAGAGTATTGGTGCAACCATTAAAGCCACACAGGACTGGGCACGGTGGCCCTGTTTTTGGGGGCAGCCCGCGGGAAAATTGAGAGGAGAAGCATGTGAAGACGGCAATTGTAACCGACAGCAACAGCGGTATTTTTGAAGAAGAGGGCAAGCAGCTGGGGGTATTTGTCCTTCCCATGCCGGTCCTGATTGACAATCGTGTATACTTTGAGGGACGAAACCTCTCCAGCACACAATTTTATCAGTACTTACAGGAGGGCAGGGATATTTCCACCTCCCAGCCTTCTCCGGGTGACCTTACGGCGCTGTGGGATCAGGTACTGGATCTTGGCTTTGACGAGTTGGTCTACATTCCCATGTCCAGCGGTCTGAGCAGCTCCTGCGCCACCGCGAAAATTTTGGCGGAGGATTATGAAGGGAAAGTTTTCGTCGTGGACAATCACCGTATTTCGGTCACGCAGCGGTATTCTGTGCTGGATGCCCTGGCTTTGGCAGGAACGGGATGTACCGGGCGTGAAATTCACGCAGAGCTGGAGCAGAGCGGCTTGGACTCCATTATCTATATTGGGGTTGAGACCCTGCAATATCTCAAACGCGGCGGTCGAATCACGCCGGCCGCTGCCGCGATGGGTGCCATCATGGGGATCAAGCCCCTCCTGATGATCCAGGGCGACAAGCTGGATGCCTGCGCCAAGGTACGTGGGACCGTCAACTGCAAAAAACGGCTGCTGCAGTATCTGGAACAGTCCGCAGAAGAATATGCCAAAAAGGGCATCCCCTTTCAGGCGGCTGCCGCAGGCAGCTTTCTCACCGAGACCGAGACGCAAGCGTGGAAACATCTCTGTCAGGAGCTTTTTCCGGATCAGACGCCACACTACGATCCCCTCACCTGCAGCATCGGAACTCACGTTGGTCCCGGTGCCTTTGGCATGGCCGTCACCCGCAGACTGGTTCTCTAAGGGCCACCTGCACCTGCGGAGAACGCATAGTACTCTGTTTCACTCAACCCATCATCCGTTTGAACACGATGCAAAAAGGAAGGCGTGCCAGATTGGCACGCCTTCCTCTTATTTTTTTACCGCTCCATTTTCCAGAACTGAGCGCTGTATGGGGCCAGCTCACTACCCCCGCCAAAGTCATGCTGCTCCCCGGTAATGAGATCCCAGGCCAGACCGCAGCCGGCATCGAAGTGGGCCGTATAGGGTTCGCAATCGGCATTGATGGCCACCAGCACCCGCTCATCATCGCACTTGCGTTCAAAGATGATCTGCTTATTGGTAAGCACTACATTCCGGTAGCTGCCATAGCACAAGGCCTTGCTGCCCCGCTTGGCTATGGCCAGCTTGGCGATCCAGTCGCACAGCTCGCTCCACTGGGGCAGCGCAAGCTCCGGACGCAGGGCATCGTCCCCCTGCTTTTTATCTCCCAAAATCCCCCACTCACTTCCATAGTACACCGCAGGAACCCCGGGCATACCGAACATCAGGGCATAGGCCGCCCGCAGGTGCTCCGGGTTGGTGAGCTGGGAGGCAATGCGGCTGACATCGTGGTTATCCAGGAAAGACAGCAGGTGGCACCCTTTATAGAGCGTCCACTGCTCCGGCCCAAACTGCCGGGCCAGGGAGTGGCCGATCTCAAACATATTCATGGAGTTGAAGCTGGACCAAAGCCCCTTGTAACACTCGTAATTGGTCACCGAGTGGCACAGTTCCTCCCCCATCCAGCGGTTATAATCTCCGTGGAGGGTCTCACCCATGAGTACAAAGTCCTCCTTGAGGGTACGGGTAAAGGCACGCAGCTGCTTCAAATACTCAGGAGGCAGGCAGTAGGCCACATCCAGGCGCAGACCGTCAATATCAAAATTCTCCACCCAGGAGCGAATGGCCGCAAACTGGTGCTCCACTACGGCAGGATTCCACAAATTCAGCTTCACCAGCTCATTATGGCCCTCCCAGCCCTCATACCAAAAGCCGTCATTATACTGGGTATTGCCGTCAAAGTTCAGATGGAACCAGTCTTTATAGGGGCTGTCCCACTTCTTCTCCTGCACGTCCCGGAACGCCCAGAACCCCCGGCCCACGTGGTTGAACACTCCGTCCAGCATGACCCGAAGCCCCGCTTTGTGAAGGGCCTCACACACCTGGGCCAGGTCCTCGTTTTCCCCCAGCCGGGGGTCCAGGGTAAAGTAGTCCCGGGTGTCATAGCCGTGGCGGTCGCTGTCAAAGACCGGATTGAGAAGCACGGTATCCGCGCCCAATGTTTGAATATGTTCCACCCAGTCCAGCAGACGAAGAATCCGCGGAGCCTTCACTCCATCGTTTTCCTTCGGTGCGCCGCACAGACCCAGGGGATAAATCTGGTAAAGTACCGCTTGATCAAACCACATAGTTTTGTTCTCCTTTCACCCCGCATGGAGGCGTTCTGCATTTATGATACCCCACTTGATCCGTTCATGCAAGTTAAATTACTCTGCACAAGAAACAGGTGACAAGCGGCAAAGATTATGGTACAATAATACCAATTAGACCCTTGATTGTTTGAGCCAAACAGACAATTTTTTGGAAGAAATGAGCCATCGTGATTTTGTAGGAGGATTCAGTCATGGAACGATATGGTATCTCTGTTGCGATCAAAAATAAACCCGTCCTGGACCCCGAATTTATCCCTCTGCTGAAGTTCAATCAGGCTTTCCTGGCCGGCGCTGCCAAGCCTGTCTCCATTGCCGTGGAACGCGCCGACGGACAGATGGCCACCTGCCACACCAAAATTTACGGCACCCCGGAAAAAGCTGAGGCTGACCACTACTATATCAACCGCCTGGTAAAAACCATTCTGTGGATGAAGGGCGGCTTTAAAATCTATGTAGCCGGGGACAAAGATACCTATGACTATCTGGCTCAGGCTTACAGCACCAACGGAGAACAGGCTTTTGACTGGGACTACATGGCCAACATCTTTGAAAAGCCCTTCGAGGTGGTGTTCTGTGACCAGGTGCCCGAGGCCAAGGACGCTCCCAAGGCCATGGGCGGCCATCTGGATGGCTGCCGCATCGGCTTTGACGCCGGCGGCTCCGACCGGAAGGTATCCGCAGTCATTGACGGCGAGACGGTCTTCTCTGAGGAGGTCGTGTGGTTCCCCAAGATCACCGCAGACCCCGACTACCACTATGACGGCATCGTCTCCGCCTTGAAGACCGCCGCCTCCCACATGCCCCGGGTGGACGCAGTGGGCGTCTCTTCCGCCGGTATTTACATCAACAACCGCACCATGAGCGCCTCCCTGTTCCTGAAGGTCCCTAAGGAACTCTATGACGCCAAGGTAAAGGACATCTACATCCGGGCCATCACCGACACCTTCGGTGACATTCCCTATGCGGTGGTCAACGACGGCGACGTGTCCGCTCTGGCCGGCACCATGAGTCTGGGCGACAATAACGTGCTGGGCATTGCCATGGGCACCAGTGAAGCTGTGGGCTATGTGGATGCGGAAGGCCGGGTCACCGGCTGGCTCAATGAGCTTGCTTTTGTTCCCGTGGACGCCGCCCCAGACGCCATGCAGGATGAGTGGTCCGGAGACATCGGCTGCGGCGTGAAATACTTCTCCCAGGATTCGGTCATCAAACTGGCTCCCCGGGCCGGGATCGAGCTGGATGAGAGCCTCTCCCCCGCCGAAAAACTGAAGGTGGTGCAGGGCCTGATGGCTGAGGATGACCCTCGGGCCGCCCAGGTCTATGAGTCCATCGGCGTGTATCTGGCCCACACACTGGCCTACTATTACGACCTCTACTCCTTCAAGCATGTGCTCCTCCTGGGCCGTGTCATGTCCGGCAAGGGAGGCGACCTGCTGCTGGAAACCTGCAAAAAGGTTCTGGCCGACGAATACCCCGAAGTAAACAAGGCCATCAACCTGGCCCTTCCCGACGAGAAATTCCGCCGCGTGGGCCAGTCTGCCGCTGCGGCCAGCTTGCCCGACCTGGCCAAGTAACATTTTGAACACAGGAAACCGCCCGGAGCTTCCAATCTCCGGGCGGTCTCTTACTACAAAACGCCGCCGGTAAATAGGACCGGCGGCGTTTTTCGTTATTCAGACTTTTTCTCCTCATCCTCAGCGGGAGCGGAGGGAGTCTCAGAAGTGGGAGCATCCTCCTGGGGTTTCTCACCCTCAGGGTCCTCTTCCTGCTGCTTCTCATCCTCTCCATCCTCCAGCGCGGGAGCCTTGATCTCCTCGCTGACGATATGGATGTGTTTGGCGGGAGCCTCGATCACATCGGGCACAGAGGGGCGGAAGGACTTCTCGCTATTCCGGGTGGAAGCGTACGCATCCTCCACCAGAGCGGGATCGCGGCCCTCGATGATGGCCACCATCTCGCCACCGGTGATGGTCTCCTTCTCCAGCAGATAGGCCACCACCTTGTGCATGTCCTCCAGGTTCTCCTGGATGACCTTCACAGCGTCCTCATAGCAAACGTCCAGAATAGCCTTCACGGCCTTGTCCATGACAGCTGCGGTGTCCTGAGCACAATCCAGGCCATAGCCGCCGTCCAGATACTGGCTGCGGACAGAACCCAGAGCCATCATGCCAAACTCCTCGCTCATACCGAACATGGCAACCATGTTCCGGGCGATGTTGGTGGCCTCCTGGATGTCCTGGGAAGCGCCGTTGGTCATGGTATTCATCACCACCTGCTCGGCCGCGCGGCCGCCCATGGACACAGAGATCTTGGCCATGAGCTCTTCCTTGGTGCGCAGGTTGGTCTTATCCTCCTCGGGCATAAGCAGGGTGTAGCCCAGCGAGCCCTCGGTATGGGGAACGATGGTGATCTTCTGCACCGGCTCGGCGGTTGTCTGCTTATAAGCCACCATGGCATGGCCCACCTCGTGGTAGGCCACCAGCTTGCGCTCAAACTCGGTGAGAACAGAGTTCTTCTTCTCGCTGCCGGCGATAACAAACTCGAAGGAGGCCAACAGGTCCTCCTGGGTCACCAGCCGTCTGCCGTGGCGCACCGCCCGGAGGGCAGCTTCGTTCACCAGGTTGGCCAGGTCGGCGCCCACAGTACCCGCCGTGGCCAGGGCGATCTTTTTCAGATCCACGTCCTCGGCCAGCTTGATCTTCCGGGTATGGACCTGAAGAGTGGCCAGACGTCCGGCCAGGTTGGGCCGATCGATGGTAATGCGCCGGTCAAAACGTCCGGGACGGAGCAGGGCCTTGTCCAACACCTCGGGACGGTTGGTGGCACCCAGGACGATGACGCCCTTGCCCGGGTCAAAGCCATCCAGCTCGGCCAGCAGCTGGTTCAGGGTCTGCTCCCGCTCGTCATTGCCGCCCATGCGGTTATCACGGGATTTGCCGATGGTATCGATCTCGTCAATGAAGATGATACAGGGGGCCATTTTGCTGGCCTCTTTAAAGAGGTCACGGACACGGCTGGCGCCCACGCCCACAAACATCTCCACAAAGTCAGAGCCGCTGATGGAGAAGAAGGGCACTCCCGCCTCACCGGCCACAGCCTTGGCCAGAAGGGTCTTACCGGTACCCGGAGGGCCCACCAGCAGCGCGCCCTTGGGGAGCTTGGCGCCGATCTCGGTGTACTTCTGGGGATTGTGGAGAATGTCGATGATCTCCTGGAGAGACTCCTTGGCCTCGTCCTGACCGGCCACATCCCGGAAGGTGACGCCGGTCTTCTTCTCCACATAGACCTTGGCGTTGGCCTTGCCCACGCCGCCCAGGCCGCCCATGCCGCCCTTGCCGCCGATGCCCCGGAAGAGGAACATCATAGCGCCTACCATAATGACGATGGGAAGCAGGGTGGTGATGAGCAGAGAGAGGATATAGGAGGAGGGGTCCACCGGGTCGCTTCCGTAGCTCTCCACTCCATACTCATCCAGCATGTTGTAGATGTCGCTGTCGGTAACCGGCGGGACCGTGGTGACATACTCGGTCTCTTTGTTGTTGTTCATGGGCATCCAGGAGAACATTCCGCTGCCCTGGTGGGTTGTCTCATCCTCCAGGTAGGCCAGAGCCTCCTCTTCTTTGCCCTCTTTCAGGGTAATGGTATAGGTGCTGCTGTCCATCCGGACGGATTCTACCAGGCCGGCTACTACCCATTCCCGGAAGGTGGAGTAGTCCACCTGGACCTGATTGGCGCTTGCGTAGGAGTTGGAGCAGCTGCGGAACAGCATGGTCAGCACCAGCGCCCATAAGATGATGCTGATCAGCCCCAACGCGTTTTTCTTGTTGTTTCCTTTATCTGGCTTCAAAGGAGCTTACCTCCAATTTTCCCGTTTTTCTCAATTTGGGATATGCTGAATGGTATCATACCACATTTTACCCTTAAAAACAAGAAAAGACCCTGTAAACTTTCTGTGACGGGTTTCTCAATAAAATGACAAAAAAGCACTTCCAACTTCTCTGTGGGTATGGTAGAATGTACTGTAATTTGATTTTCATGTCTGAGAGGATGAACGTTCATGAATAAACGTCCCCCCCTGCGCCGCTCCGCTCCCGTAGAGCAGGAGAACGACGGCATTATTGAAGGCCGCAACGCAGTCATTGAAGCTCTGCGGGCCGGTGTCACCATTGATAAAATTTTCATCGCCAAGGGCGAGACAGACGCCACCCTGGGCCACATCGCCTCAACCGCCCGGGAGAAAGGCATCGTGGTGGTGGACGCTGACCGGCGCAAGCTGGACGGTATGAGCCGCACCCACTCCCACCAGGGCGTCATTGCCCAGGCAGCCGTGCGGGAATATGCCACCGTGGACGATATTCTGGCCGCCGCCCGGGAAAAGGGAGAAAATCCCCTCATCGTGGTGTGCGACGAACTTTCCGATCCCCACAACCTTGGCGCTGTCATCCGCACCGCCGACGCCGCCGGAGCTCACGGGGTCATCATCCCCAAGCGCCGCTCCGCCGGTCTTACCGCCGTGGTGGCCAAAACCTCTGCCGGAGCGGTGGCCCACGTACCTGTGGCCCGGGTTCCCAATCTCCCCGCCCTTTTAAAGGAACTGAAGGAGGAAGGGGTATGGGTCTTCGGCACCGCCGCCCAGGGAACCACTTCCCTCTATAAGGCTGATCTGAAAGGTCCGGCTGCCATTGTCATCGGCAGCGAAGGGGACGGCATGGGCCGCCTGGTGACGGAAAACTGTGACTTTACCGTCTCCATCCCCATGTTCGGCAAAATCAACTCTCTCAACGCCTCCGCTGCCGCCGCAGTTCTCCTCTATGAGGCAGTGCGCCAGCGCATGGGCGAATAACGCTATATCACATTGATTCATACAGAGGTTTCCGCCCATGAGCGACCACGAAAAGAAACTGAATAAAGACGACCTGTCACAGGTCAAGTCGCTGATTGGCGATGCCTCCGGCAAGGACTTCAATCTGGACGACATACTGGCCGAGTTCGGCGCAAAGCCATCTCACCCCACCGCCATCCCCGCTGAGCCTACTCCCCAGGGGCCTGATTTGCCCTGGCCCGAGGCCCCGAAGCGGCCCCGGCCCGCCGGAAAGGTTGTGGCTTTCCCCGGCGCTCCCCGCCCTCAGCCCGGGCAAGAGGAACCGCCGGAGGAGGAAGATGACGAGTCTTCTCCCACTCTGGCTTCTGACGAGGAGCCCGCTGACAGCGCCGTGCCCGAGGAGGAAGCCCCCGTCTCTTCGGAGGAAGACGAAGACGAGGACGGTGAGGACACACAAGCTCCCCCTTCCGCTCAGGTCATTCCTTTCCCAGAAGAAGAGAGCGCCCTGTCCGCTTTTTTGAAAAAGATGGGGACAAAGGCCGACCAGTACGCCGACTCCATGTTTGAAGAGGACGAGGCCACTGACCACGAGGAAGTACGAAGGCTGGAGCGTCTCATTCCCGGCACAGACCAGGAAGATGTGGAGGAGGAGCCCGCCCCGCCCAAGTGGCACCGGCCTAAAAAAGTAGAACCCCCGCCCCCGGACACCGCCCCCCAGAAGCTGGCCCAGCGCTATGCCAAAGGACGGACCGGCCTGCGGGTGCGAAGCCTGCTGATTCTTCTGCTCACCTTGCTCGCCCTTGCCCAGGTTCTGATACCCGCCTTGGGCTTTACCTGGCTCGCGCCGCTGGACGATCCCGCCATACAGGAATGGATTGCCGTGGGACTGCTGGGCGCCGGAATGCTGTTGGGCCTGGATGTCATCCTGATCGGCCTGATTCGGGCATTTCAGGGAAAACTTGGGATGGACACCCTGTCCGCCCTGGCCTGCATCTTCACCATGGCTGACGCCATTACGCTGGCACTGGGACAGTTTGAACAGTTCCGCCTGCCCTATGTACTGGTGTGTCTGGCCGGGCTTTATTTCCAGCTTCACGGCACCTATCACAAGCGCCTGGGACTGCGCATCTCCTGCCGCACCGCCGCCGCCTCTTCCCACCCCTACCGGGTCACCGTGGACGAGGGCAAGTGGAGCGGCCGGGACACCTTTGCCAAGTGGCAGGGTACGGCAGAGAGCTTCGGAAGTCAGATTCAGTCGGACGACGGCGCTCAGCGGATCTTCCGCACCGTCTGCCCCGTGCTGCTCATTGGGGACGTGGTGCTGGCACTGCTCTCCTCTCTGGGCACAGGGAATCCCCAGCGTCTTCTTTGGTCCCTGTCCGCCCTGTTTACCGTCTCAGCCGCCTTCGGCGCTTCCATCGCCTACGGCCGCTCCTTCCACAAGATCGCCCGCCGCCTGGCCCAGAGCGGCGCTGCCCTGGCCGGATGGCCAGGGATTCTCCGGGCCAAAAAGGGGGACCGGGTGCTCATTACCGACACGGATCTTTTCCCCCAGGGGCATGTGGAGCTAAACGGCTATAAAGTTATGCGGGATTTCCCGGCTGAGCGGGTTTTAGCCTACACGGCAACCCTCATTCTGGACTCAGGCAGCGGCCTGGGGCGGCTGTTTCACGACCAGCTGCGCTCCATGGGCGGACTTCTCCGCAAAGCAGAGCGGCTTACCTGCTATGAGGGAGGCGGTCTGTCCGCCAACATCCGGGGAGATCAGGTCCTCGTGGGCTCTGCCGCCTTTATGAACCTGATGGACATTTCCCTGCCCCAGGGGCTTAATGTAAAAAATGCAGTATTCTGTGCCATTGATGGACAATTGGCCGGAATTTTTGCACTGAACTACACCCTTCATGACACGGTTTTCCCAGCCATGGAGGAGCTGATGGGAGAAAAAGTAGGGCCGGTGCTGGCCACCCGGGACTTTAATCTCATTCCTGCTATGCTTCAGCAGCGCTTCAAGCTGGCTGCGGACAAGATGGACTTCCCCCCTGTGGAGCGGCGGCGGGAGCTATCTGACCCGGAGCAGCCCCACAGCGAAGTCCTCACTGCTCTACTGTGCCGGGAAGGATTGCTTCCCTTCGCCGAGTCTGTAGCGGCTTCCAAGCGGATGTACCGGGCCGCCCGGTTCGGAAGTGCGGTCTGCTGTGTAGGCTCTGCCCTGGGCATGGCTCTTGCCACCTATCTCACCTCCATTGGTGCCTACACCTCTTTGTCGGTTCTGAACCTGATGATCTATATGCTCACCTGGCTGGCCCCCGTGTGGCTGCTGTCCGGCTGGGCACACCGCTACTAAAAGGAGAAACGCCATGATACGACCCGCCTGTCTCAACGACCTGCCCGCTGTGGCCCAACTCTATGAAGAAATTCTGGACCAGGAGGACCAGCGCCCCGTCTCCTATACCAACTGGCAGCGGGGAAAATACCCCACTCTGGACACTGCCCGCGCGGCCCTGCAGGCCGGCACTCTTTTTGTGGGCGAGGAAGACGGCGTGGTATTCGCCGCGGTCATTCTCAACGGCGTACAGCTGCCGGAATATGACCTTATTCCCTGGCAGTTTGAGGCCCAGGCCGAGCAGGTCATGGTCATCCACACCCTGGTCGTCTCTCCCCGTTTCTCCGGCCGGGGAAAGGCCCGGGAAATGGTAACCTTCTGCGAGGAGGAGAGCCGCCGCCAGGGAAAAACCGTCATGCGTCTGGACACTTACGAAGGCAATCTCCCTGCCAACACCATGTACCCAAAGCTGGGCTATCGCTTTGCCGGCCACGCTCAGTTCCTATTCCAGGGCTTTCTGGATGAGATACTCAATTGCTACGAGAAAAAACTGTAACAAAAAACAGTGGCTTTCGGCTCAGCGCCGAAAGCCACTGTTTTTTAAACAATCAAGCACCGCCAAGCCAGCCATCCCAGGGCCGCCAGCTGCAAAATCAGCAGCCCGGGGAAGCCAAAGCGGAAATACCAATGCTTGGTCTTGTGGTGAAATACCTTCATTCCCAAGGTTCCTCCCAGGGCGCCGAAGAGCACTGCGGGAAGAAACAGCGCCTTCTCTGACAGACGCCACGCATCTCTCTTCGCCCGCCGCTTATCGATTCCCATGGCGCAAAATGCCCACAAATTCACCAGCACCAAATAGAGCAGCAGCATCTGCCAAAGTTCTCTGGCCAAGGCACTCACCTCCTGTTTCCTGCAAGTGTACTACCTTCCGCAAGTCTTGGCAACCTGTTTTTCTTCATTTTTCGTTCTTTCTCTTGGAACATAGGCCTGGTTTGGGAGTTTCATGGTAAAATTTTGTGAAAATCTCGATAAATGTGTTGCAATATTTCTTTCATATAGGTATAATATCATCCGCAGTATTATCATGCAATGCAACACTGCATATTGTTTCGATCGCGGCGGCCTTCTGGCAGCCGGTTTTCCGGTTTGGCCTGCTGTGCCGTCTAAACAGAAGAAAGGAATGAAGTATACAAATGGCAAACAAGTTCGTCTACCTCTTCTCCGAAGGCAACGCCAACATGCGTGAGCTTCTGGGCGGCAAGGGCGCCAACCTGGCCGAGATGACCAACATCGGTCTGCCCGTTCCCCAGGGTTTCACCATCACCACTGAGGCCTGCACCCAGTACTATGAGGACGGCCAGAAGATCAATGACGAGATCCAGGCCCAGATCATGGAGTATATCGTCAAGATGGAAGAGATCACCGGCAAGAAGTTCGGCGATCTGGAGAACCCCCTGCTGGTCTCCGTCCGTTCCGGCGCCCGCGCCTCCATGCCCGGCATGATGGACACCATCCTGAACCTGGGCCTGAACGAGGACGTGGTGGACGTCATTGCCAAGAAGTCCAATAACCCCCGCTGGGCTTGGGACTGCTATCGCCGCTTCATCCAGATGTACTCCGATGTGGTCATGGAGGTTGGTAAGAAGTACTTCGAGCAGCTCATCGACAAGATGAAAGAGGAGCGGGGCGTCACTCAGGACGTGGAGCTCACTGCGGACGATCTGAAGGAGCTGGCCGGCCAGTTCAAGGCCGAGTACAAGGCCAAGATCGGCGAGGACTTCCCCACCGATCCCAAGGAGCAGCTGATGGGCGCCATCAAGGCCGTGTTCCGTTCCTGGGACAACCCCCGTGCCAACGTGTACCGCCGCGACAACGACATTCCTTCCTCCTGGGGCACCGCCGTCAACGTTCAGTCCATGGCCTTCGGCAACATGGGCGACGACTGCGGCACCGGCGTGGCCTTCACCCGTAACCCCGCCACCGGCGAGAAGAAGCTCTTTGGTGAGTTCCTGACCAACGCCCAGGGCGAGGACGTGGTGGCCGGCGTCCGGACCCCCATGCCCATCCAGGAGATGGCTGACAAGTTCCCCGAGGCTTTTGCTCAGTTCCAGAACGTGTGCAAGATCCTGGAGGACCACTACCGCGACATGCAGGACATGGAGTTCACCGTGGAGAACGGCAAGCTCTACATGCTGCAGACCCGTAACGGCAAGCGTACCCCCGCCGCCGCTCTGAAGATCGCCTGCGATCTGGTAGACGAGGGCATGATCGACGAGAAGAAGGCCGTGGCCATGATCGAGCCCCGGTCCCTGGACACTCTGCTCCACCCCCAGTTCGACGCCGAGGTCCTGAAGAAGACCCCCGTCATCGGCAGCGCCCTGGCCGCCTCTCCCGGAGCCGCCTGCGGCAAGATCGTCTTTACCGCTGACGACGCCAAGGCC
>CALWYG010000061.1 GCA_944385695.1 uncultured Oscillospiraceae bacterium
GTGGCGGTGCAGTGGCTGAGGATCAGGTTGGTGGACAGCTGGTTGCTCATTTCCTTGCTGACGGCCACGCGCTGGAAGTCGCCGAAGCCGGTGGTGATACCATAGGCAACACGGCCCTCCTCTGCGATCTTCTCGGCCAGAGCGCGGGACTTCTGCATGGCCTCCAGTGCGGAATCGGCCAGCTCCACCGTGGAGCCGTAGCGGGCCACAGCAACAAAGGTTTCCAGGGTGAGGCTATGCCCATCCAGGACGACGTGCTTTACTTCTTTGGGATTGTACATGACTGTGATGTCTCCTTCCTTGATCCGTTGTGCGGATGGTAAATGATGGTTGTAATGAGTGTGACTGATTGGATTAGCGGAAACTCTGGTTCAGCGTGAAAAACCCGCTGAACCAGAGCTTCTTATTCGGGATGGATTTTAGATGAACTGGGACACAACAATGGCGCAGATCATCAGGGGAATATTGAAGTGCAGGAAAGTGGGAACACAGGTGTCCCAGATGTGATCGTGCTGGCCGTCGGCGCTCAGACCGGACGTGGGGCCAAGGGTGGTATCGGAGGCGGGGGAGCCGGCGTCACCCAGAGCAGCAGCAGCGGACATCAGCAGGATGGTAGCAGAAGCGGAGAAGCCGATGCTCTCACACAGAGGCACGAACAGCACGGCCAGAACAGGAACGGTACCGAAGGAGGTGCCGATACCCATGGTAACCAGCAGGCCGATCAGGGTGATCACGGTAGCGGCAATGATCTTGCTGCCGCCCATGGCGTGGATACCGGCCTCGACCAGAGACTCAACACCGCCGGTAGCCTTCATAACCTCAGCATAGCCGCCAGCAATCAGCATAACGAAAGCGATCAGACCCATCAGCTGCACGCCGCCGGCCAGCTGCTCGTCAATCTGGTTCCACTTGATGGCGCCGAAGACGATCATGACCATGATACCAGCCAGAGCGGACAGAGCCAGGTCCTGGCTGAAGATCTGAACCACAACCACGACCACGATGGCGACCAGGGTCACATAGTGACGGTACTCCAGCTTCTCGCTGACAGCGTCGGAAGCGGAGGTGTCGGCCTCGAGCATCTGATACTCACGGGGCTTGCGGTAAGTAATGAACACGGCGATCAGCAGGCCGATGAACATGGCCACGCCCAGAGACCAGTTGGCAGCGGTAACATCGCTGACGGTCACTTCCATGCCGTTGGCAGTCAGGTTGTCAGCAATGATGCCCTGGAAGATCAGGCCAAAGCCGAAGGGGATGGTAATGTAAGGAGCCTTATGACCGAAGGCCAAGGCACAAGCCACAGCGCGGCGGTCCAGCTTCATCTTGTTCATCATGCTCAGCATGGGGGGAATCAGGATGGGAATATAAGCAATGTGAATGGGAATCAGGTTCTGAGACAGGCAGGCGATGATGGTGATCATGCCCAGCAGGATCAGCTTGTTGCCGCCAATCACCTTAGACATCTTCTTGGAGAGGATGTCAGCCAGGCCAGTGGTAGCAATGGCAGTGGCAAAGGTGCCCAGCAGGATGTAAGCCAGGGCGGTGGTAGCGTTGCCGGCAAAGCCGCCGGTCAGAGTGCCGAAAATGGTGGACTCGGTCTCGCTGTAGATGGGAATGCCACCCACAAGGCCTCCTACCACACAGGCGATCAGCATGGCCAGCAGCACGTTCAGCTTCAGCAAGCTGAGCACACACAGGACCAGGACCGATACGGTTACCGGGTTTAATAGAATTTCCATAAAATTGTTACCCCTCTTTCTTCTTTCCTCTTACGGTTGCTTCTTCCGAAACGCTCCCGCTCCCTTATGCCCATCACAGCTTCTCCCATCCCAAATTGGCGGCCACAACCGCCAAGAAGAAGTTTTTCCAAACATAAGGGCCCCTCTGCGGAGGTGTTCCGCTTGCCCTTATCATAGCACGCATTTTGTGTTAAATCAACAAAAACTTTGGCATTTCAAAAAAGTTGTTTGTGCTCTATTTCAATTTTCCCCTGTTTTATTAGCTTTCCATTGATTGGTTGAATTAGTCTATGAAAGTTTTCTATTATTTAGTCCGCTACATTTTCCTGCACAAAGTAGACAAATTCCGCCTTTTTTATCCATTTCATTTGATCTTTTCCCCAATTATTTCTGGAAATTTTTGGGCGAATTGCGTTTTGATGTTTTCCTCTCTCTGGTCTTCGGAGGCTTTTTCCCCTCAAACTTCACCCCACACACCTTGTGGGTTTCACAATCCCCGGACATGGGTGGAAAAAAGCAGCCGCCCCCGGGGATTTCATCTTGAAGGTTTTCTGTCCGATATGCTATAATAAAAAAGTTAATATGCCGTATTGTACCTTCCTGTTCGGGGGTGCGGCCGACTGGGGGTGTCCACCCAATGAAATACAAACACTGGCAGGTGGCTGCTCCCTGTCCCGAGGGGCAATCCGCTCTGGAGGCGGCAGGCGTCCCCTCCCTTTTGGCCGCCATTTTGTCTGCCCGGGGTATGACCGACCCCAAACAGGTCGGGCAGCTTTTATCTCCCGCAAAGGAGTCGATTCTCTCCCCCTTTCTAATGAAGGATATGGACCGGGCTGTGGCCCGGGTGTCTCTGGCTCTGGAGCGCGGGGAAGTGATTGCCGTCTACGGCGATTATGATGTGGACGGCATTACCTCCACCTGTCTGCTCACCCGGTTTCTCCAGGATCGGGGCGGAACGGTGCTGCCCTATATTCCCTGCCGGCTGGAGGAGGGATATGGCCTTAATTTGGAGGCCGTGCAGTCCCTGGCCCAGCAGGGGGTAGGCCTCATTGTCACAGTGGACTGCGGCATCACCGCCGTGGAGGAGACGGAGCTGGCCAACCGCCTGGGCATGGACGTGGTGATCACCGACCACCATACCTGTAAGGATGCTCTGCCCAACGCCGCCGCAGTGGTGGACCCCCACCGCCCAGACTGTCCTTACCCGTTTAAAGGTCTGGCCGGGGTGGGCGTGGCCCTGATGCTGGCTATGGCGGTAGCCGGACCGGAGGAGGCCGGCACAGTTCTGGAGCAATACTGCGATCTGGCCGCCATCGGTACGGTGGCTGACGTCATGCCCATGGAGGGGGAAAACCGTGCCATTGTCAGCCTTGGGCTGTCCCGGCTGAATCCGCCCCGGCGGGTGGGGCTGGCCAGCCTGCTGCGCTGCGTCGGGCTGGAGGACAAGGCCATTACCTCCGTCTCTGTGGGATATACTCTGGCTCCCCGGATCAACGCCTCCGGCCGGCTGGGCCGGGCGGAAGTGGCCGTGGAGCTGCTGCTCACCCAGGACCCCGTCCGGGCCGATGAGCTGGCCATGGAGCTGTGCGAGCTCAACCGGGAGCGCCAGGGACTGGAGAGCGATATTTTTCGCCAATGTGTGCGCCACCTTACGGAAGCGCCCCAGCAGGGCGCCATTATCCTGGCCGGGAACCAGTGGCATCAGGGGGTGGTGGGCATTGTGGCCTCCCGCCTGGCGGAAAAATACGCCTGCCCATGCTTTATGATCTGTCTGGATCAGGGAATCGGAAAGGGCTCCTGCCGCTCCTGGGGGGGCGTCAACCTCTTCGAGCTGCTCTCCTCCTGTGCCCATCTGCTGGAAAATTTCGGCGGTCACGCCCTGGCCGCCGGTTTTACCGTGCGGGAAGAAAATATCCCTGCTCTGGCCCAGGCCCTGCGCCAGACCGTGACCCGCAACTGCCGGGGCGAGGAGCTGCCCTCCGTGCTGGAGGTGGACATGGCCGTCCAGCCCCAGATGCTCTCTGTCCCGGCGGTGGAGGCCCTGGATCTGCTGGAGCCCTGCGGCACGGGCAATCCCCGGCCGGTCCTGCTTCTCCAGGGGGCCCAGATCTGTAGCCTGTCCCAGGTGGGCCGGGGGCGGCACCTGAAGTTGCGGCTGGAGACCCGGGGGATCCCTCTGGACGCCATCTACTTCTCCGCCGACGGAGGGGAACTGGGCCTG
>CALWYG010000062.1 GCA_944385695.1 uncultured Oscillospiraceae bacterium
CATGGGTCACGCAGACATCAGTGTAACCTTGAACACTTACACCCATGTGAATTTTGATGATGCAAAGGAAGAAGTATATCGGATAGCGAATAGTTAAAAAAGCCCGTTGGTAAGGACGCTTGCTTTATCAATGGATTTACCAAGATTGCAGGGAAAAACATAAGAAAATATGAGAAGATTTGAGAAGATACCTTGAAAAGAAAGGAAAACTTAAAAGTCGGAAAACCCTGAAATATCAAGCGTTTGAGAAGAAATACAGGACTTGTAAGGAGTTATAAAAAGATGACCAAAATACTGTTCGTGTGCCACGGCAATATCTGCCGCAGCCCCATGGCGGAATATGTGATGAAGGATCTGGTCAAGCGGGAAGGACTGGAGGATGAGTGTTCCATTGCCTCCGCGGCTACCAGTACCGAAGAGATCGGCAATGGCGTTTATCCCCCGGCCCGGCGCAAGCTCCAGGAGCACGGAATTTCCTGCGCGGGGCATGCGGCCCGGCAGCTGCGGCAGGCAGACTACCAGGCCTATGATCTGCTGGTGGGCATGGACCGGGCCAATCTGCGCAACATGCTGCGCATCTGCGGGGGAGACCCGGAGGGAAAGATTTCTCTGCTTATGGACCATACGTCCCGGAGGGGCGAAGTGGCGGACCCCTGGTATACAGGGGACTTTGAAACTACTTGGCAGGATGTACTGGAAGGCTGCCAGGGGCTGCTGGAGCAGCTGAAGGAGAGACAATAAACGAGATGGCCGGAGGGTATACCCTCCGGCCGTTTGATTCAGGGCCCTATTCCCGTACGTCGATTTGGTCCAGAATTTCCCCGATCGGTCCGGAGAGAATCAGATCGGCCCGGTTATCATAGGGGGTGGGGGTCTTGTTGATGAGCACCAGATGCTTGCCGGAATAGTAATTGATAAGCCCTGCGGCAGGATAGACTGCCAGGGAGGTGCCGCCGATGATGAGCAGATCGGCACGGTGGATGTCGTTGACCGCCCCCTCCAGCACCCGGCTGTCCAGGCTCTCCTCATAAAGGACCACATCGGGTTTGATCGTTCCTCCGCAGGAGCAGGTGGGAACGCCCTTGCTGTCCCGAATCCATTCCACAGGGTAGGATTTGCCGCATTTCATGCAGTAGTTGCGGTGGACGGAGCCGTGGAGCTCCCATACCCGTTTGGAGCCTGCTGCCTGGTGGAGTCCATCAATGTTTTGCGTGACCACCGAGCGCAGCTTCCGGGCCTGTTCCAACTGGGCCAGTTTGCGGTGAGCCGGGTTTGGCTTGGCGTCCAGACAGAGCATTTTGTCCCGGTAAAAGCGGTAAAACTCCTCCGGCCGGCGGTCAAAGAAGGTGCGGCTGAGAATTTCCTCGGGAGGCCACTGATAGTGTTGGTTATAAAGGCCGTCCACACTGCGAAAGTCTTTGATTCCGGATTCGGTGGATACCCCCGCTCCGCCGAAAAAGACGATGGAGTGGCTCTGGTCAATCCACTGCTGTAAGGTGTTCAGCTCCTCAGACATAACATCGCTCCCTTCTTTTTTCTCAGTGTATCACGAAACAGAGATGGTGTAAATGTCCCGGAATGAAAAAAGCCGTGCCCAGGCCGGGCACGGCTTTTTTGTTCAAGTAAGGGAATATAGCCGCTTTCTTCCAGCGGATCAGGGGAGAAAAAGCACCAGCACCGAGGTGATGATGCCGCATACGCAGATGGAGATGGAACTCATGGCTCCCTGGAGCTCTCCGATCTCCAGTGCCTTGGCAGTGCCCAGCGCGTGGCTGCATGCGCCGATGGCCACGCCCTCGGCCACCGGGTCGGTGACACGGAACATTCGGGCGAATAGGGGGGCGAAGAGAGCCCCGGTGATACCGGCCACAATGACAGCCGCCACGGTAATGCTCTGGATTCCACCGCTGCTTTCCGAAATAGCCACGGCGATAGCGGTTGTGACGCTTTTGGGCAGGAGGGAGGCGGCAATGGACTCCTCCACCGCCAGGGTTTTGCACAGCAACAGGGCACAGGCCACACTGGTGAGACTGCCCGCCAGGCAGCCCGACAGCACAGGCAGGAAGTATTTTCCAAGCAGTTTGCGCTGCTCGTAAATGTTCAGAGCCAGCACCGCGGTGACAGGACCCAGCATAAGAGTAATGATGCTGCCGCCCCGATCATAATCGCTGTATGGGATGCCGAGCACCACCAAACACAAAATGACCACAGCCACGGCCACAATAAGGGGGTTAAATAGGACCAGGTGGGTCTTTTTCTGTACCCACAGCCCCACGCACCAGGCCGTGCAGCTGAGTACAATGCCGAAGAGGGGAGAGGAGAGAATCACGTCGGTCATCGTCTCTCCTCCTTATTCCGCCGCCGGGACATGAGCAGCTGTACGGTCCACGCGGTGACGGCGTAAACAATGGGGGTGGTGAGTACCGCCACAGCAAAAAAGGGAAGAAGTACGGCGGACAGGGTCCCCCAGTGTTCCAGCAGGCCCACGCAGGAGGGAAGAAAGAAGAAGGCCATGTTGCCCACAAAAAAGGCGCAAACCCGGCTGATGTGTTCCTTTTTCAAAAGACCGCTGAGCAGAAGCCCGAGCAGTACCAGCATACTCAAGACGCTGGCGGGGAAGGTGAAGGGAAGCAGGGACACCACCCCTTCGCATACAAGGCACACGCCGAAGACAATGGCCAGCTCACCCATAATGCTCAATTTGTTCACTCCCAGATTGCAGTGGCAAAGTAGTCCTCAGGGGTCTCTGCCCGGCGGATGAGGCGGGTGGAACCGTCCTGCTGAAGCAGAACCTCCGCCGAACGCAGCCGGCCGTTATACTGATAGCCCATGGCGTGTCCGTGGGCGCCGGTGTCATGGATGACCAGCAGGTCGCCGATCTCAATTTTCGGCAGCATCCGGTCCACGGCAAATTTGTCGTTGTTTTCACACAGCGCACCGGTGACGTCGTACTTGTGGTCGCAGGGGGCGTTCTCCTTGCCCATGACGGTGATGTGGTGGTAGGCCCCGTACATGGCCGGGCGCATGAGGTTGGCGGCGCAGGCGTCTACGCCCACATACTCCTTGTGGGTGTGCTTGAAGTGGAGTACCTTGGTGACCAGGTGGCCGTAGGGAGCCAGCATGAAACGGCCCAGCTCTGTGCAGATGGCCACATCACCCATGCCTGCGGGGACCAGAATCTCCTCATAGGCCCGCCGTACGCCCTTGCCGATGGCGAAGATGTCGTTGGCGGTCTGCTCCGGGCGGTAGGGGACGCCTACGCCGCCGGAGAGGTTAATAAAGGTGATGTGACAGCCGGTCTCCTCCTTCAGCTCCACGGCGGTGCGGAAGAGGATGGCGGCCAGGGCGGGGTAATAGTCG
This sequence comes from uncultured Oscillospiraceae bacterium, assembly GCA_944385695.1. Lineage (GTDB taxonomy): Bacteria > Bacillota > Clostridia > Oscillospirales > Oscillospiraceae > Lawsonibacter. Next base: position 3,361 of record CALWYG010000062.1, read on the forward strand.
TTGGACAGGGTGTTAGAGGCCAGGAAGGCGTGAATACCAAATTCCTGCGCACCCAGCTCCTTGAGCCGGCGGAAGGCCTCGGTCATCTGGGGACGGGTCATGCCGTATTTGGCGTCTCCGGGGTTGTCCATCACCTGGAAGCCCTCTTTGCTCTCGCCCAGCTGGAACACTCCGCCGGGATTAAAGCGGCAGGAGATTTTTTGGGGGATATAGCCGATGGTATCCTTCAGAAAGTCGATGTGGGTGATGTCGTCCAGATTGATGGTGGCCCCCAGCTTGGCGGCCAGGGCAAACTCCTCGGCGGGGGTGTCGTTGGAGGAGAACATGATCTCATCCCCGGCAAAGCCGCAGCGGTCAGACATCATCAGCTCCGTCAAAGAGGAGCAGTCCACGCCGCAGCCCTCCTCCCGAAGAATGTTCAGAATCTGGGGATTGGGGGTGGCCTTTACGGCAAAGTACTCCTTATAGCCCGGATTCCAGGCAAAGGCTTTCTGCAGGGCACGGGCGTTCTCGCGAATGCCCTTCTCGTCGTACAGGTGGAAGGGGGTGGGGTACTCTTTGACGATCTCCTGAAGCTGTTCCAGGGTGACAAAAGGGGTTTTCATAAGGACTTCAGCTCCTTTTTCTTTATCTTGTGAAATCAAGGGTTAGTCTATCCAATTTAGGGGAATTTGTCAAGAAAGAGGACCGCCCCGCCTGTTGCTGCGGAGCGGCCCCGGTTGCGTAAAAATAGGCGTGCGGGCTTATACCTCGAACATCAGATCGCCGTAGGTGGGCACCGGCCACAGGTCCTTATCCACCAGCAGCTCCAGCTCGTCCACAGGGATGCGCAGGGCAGTCATGGCGGGGACCACTGCATCGTGATAGGCGTGGGCCATCTCCTTGATGTCCTCGATGGCATCCACCCGGGCCATAAGAGGCTTCAGCTGCTCCAAAGCGGCGGAGGCGTCAGCCAGATGGACGCTGACTTTCTCCAAAAGCCCTTTCTGTACGCTCAAGTCCGCGGTGGGGCAGGCACCGGCCACGGAAGAGATGGACTGGGCCAGCTGGGTGGTGTAGGCAATGGCCGTGGGGATAAAGTGTTTGGCGGCCATGTGGATCATGGTGTTGGCTTCGATCTTGATGACCTTGACATAGGTCTCATACAAAATCTCTGCCCGGGCTTCCAGCTCCGACTTGGTGTAGATACCAAACTTGGTGAAGAGCTTTTCCGCCTTTTCCGTGGTGAGGGCAGGCACTGCATCCACCATGGAACGCAGGTTGGGCAGCCCGCGGCGCACCGCCTCGGCCACCCACTCGTCGGAGTAGCCGTCATCATTGAAGATGATTCGCTGGTGCTGGGACATCCAGGAGTGAATGAGCTTGGAGCAGGCGGAGTTAAAGTCCTCGGCCTTCTCCAGAAGGTCGGCGGCCTGACAGAAGGCCTCAGCCACAATGGCGTTGAGGGCCACATTGGCCTCGGCAATGGAGTCGGATGAGCCTACCATGCGGAACTCAAACTTGTTGCCGGTGAAGGCGAAGGGGGAGGTGCGGTTGCGGTCGGTGCCGTCCTTGTTCAAAACAGGTACGGTGGACACGCCCGAGTCCAGCGTGCCCCGGGCCAGCAGCTTCACAGACTCCACGTTGGCCACGATCTGCTCCACCACGTCGTCCAACTGGTCGCCCAAAAAGATGGAGATGATGGCGGGGGGCGCCTCCTGAGCGCCCAGGCGGTGCTCGTTGCCCACGCAGGCGGCGGAGCAGCGCAGCAGGTCGGCGTGTTCATCCACGGCCTTCATAATACAGGCCAGCACCAGCAGGAACTGCAGGTTCTCGTTGGGGGTGTCGCCCGGGTCCAACAGGTTTTCCCCGGTGTCGGTGCAGATGGACCAGTTGTTGTGCTTGCCGGAGCCGTTGACGCCGACAAAGGGCTTCTCATGGAGCAGGCACACCAGGCCGTGGCGGGTGGCCACCCGCTTCATGGTTTCCATGGTCAGCTGATTGTGGTCCACTGCCAGGTTGCAGGTGGTGTAGATGGGGGCCGGCTCGTGCTGGGCGAGGGCGGCCTCATTGTGCTGGGTGGTGGCGGGAATGCCCAGCTTCCACAGCTCCTCATTGAGGTCGGCCATAAAGGCGCCTACCCGGGGACGGATGACCCCGAAGTACTGGTCGTCCATCTCCTGGCCCTTGGGAGCGGGAGCGCCGAAGAGGGTGCGGCCCGTGTAGATGAGATCCCGGCGCTTCATGTATTTCTCACGGTCCACCAGGAAATACTCCTGCTCCGCGCCTACCTGGGGGATGACCTTCTGGGCCTGGGTGTTGCCAAACAGGCGGAGAATGCGCAGCGCCTGGGTGTTAATGGCCTCCATGGAGCGCAGCAGAGGGGTTTTCTTATCCAGAGCTTCACCGTTGTAGGAGACAAAGATAGTGGGGATACACAAAATGGTGCCGCAGGACATCTCCTTGACAAAAGCGGGAGAGGTCATGTCCCAGGCGGTGTAGCCCCGGGCATAGTGGGTGGAGCGCAGGCCCCCGGAGGGGAAGGAGGAGGCATCCGGCTCACCCATGATGAGCTGCTTGCCGGTAAACTGCAGCAGAGCCTTGCTGTCCTGGGGGGCGGTGAGGAAGCTGTCGTGCTTCTCCGCGGTGACCCCGGTAAGAGGCTGGAACCAGTGGGTGTAGTGGGTGGCCCCCTTTTCCACGGCCCAGTCCTTCATGGCGTTGGCCACGATGTCGGCGGTGGCCATGGAGATGTTGCCGCCGTGCTCCATCACGTCCACAATTTCTGCAAAGACCTTTTTGGGCAGCCGCTCCCGCATGACCGAGACGCTGAAAACATTGGAACCGAACAGGTCGGTGAGATTTTCCTTCATACCCTCAACCCCTTTTTCAAATTAGTTTCATCATATCCTATCTGCACCTCCATTGCAAGAAAAAATTCCAGCCAATCTCCCCAGGCAGAAGGGGGAGCGGATGTGGGAAATTTTCACAAAAAGGGCCCGGAAGGAAAGACATGCGGACCCTTTGGGGCGCATAGGCTACACCGAAGAACTGGCATTTGCCGGGAAAGGAGTGTAGGAAATGCGCTTTACCAAGATGGAGGGACTGGGAAACGATTATATTTATGTAAACTGCCTGAGAGAGGCGCCGGAGGATCTCCCCGCACTGGCAAGACGCCTGTCAGACCGGCACTTCGGCGTGGGAGCGGACGGATTGATCTGCATTAAGCCCGGCCGGAGCGGGGATTTTACCATGGAGATGTATAACGCAGACGGTTCCCGGGGGAGTATGTGCGGCAACGGCATTCGCTGTGTGGGCAAGTACGTCTATGATAAAGGGCTGACCCGCAAGACCTGTCTGACCATTGACACCGACGCGGGCGCCCGGTTTTTGGAGCTCCATGTCCGGGGAGGCGTGGTACAGGCGGTGACGGTGGACATGGGGAAGGCCGGCCTTCTTCCGGCAATGGAGCTGGAGGCGGGCGGAGAGCAGGTTACCCTCCATCCGGTGTGGATGGGAAACCCTCACGGAGTGATCTTCTGTGAAGAGCCGGAGAGCGTGAAGCTGGAACGGCTGGGCCCGCTGCTGGAAAACCACCCGGCGGTGGGGGAGCGGATCAATGTGGAATTTGCCGCCTGTCCGGATGAGAAGAATCTGTTTCTGCGGGTATGGGAGCGGGGCAGCGGCATCACTCTGGCCTGCGGCACCGGAGCCTGTGCCGCTTTTGCGGCCGGACGGAAGGAGGGCCGCTGTGCAGCGCGGGTGCTGGCCCATCTTCCGGGGGGTACTCTGATTCTGGAGCAGCGGGGGGAGCAGGTGTATATGACCGGCCCTGCCCGGCTGGTTTTTGAAGGAGAACTTCCCCAAAAGGAGGGGGGATGAGAGATAGTTTGACCAAAGATGCCAAAAACATGGCTTGACAACGGGAAATGATACCTTTAATATATATGGGAATTCCGGCCCCTACCCAGCGGACAGGGCCGCGGAAAGGATGGTCTTTGTTTTGGAGCAGATCACCAGCCGGCAAAACCCCCTGGCCCTGCAGATCAAAAAGCTGAATCACCAGCGCCGGGAGCGCCGGGAGCAGCGCCTCTTCCCCGGTGAGGGCCCCAAGCTTCTGGCCGAGGCGGTGAAGGCCGGCATCCCCGTGGAGACGGTGGTAACCGCTCCAGGTGTACAGGTCTCCTGTCCAGAGGGCGTGCGGCGGGTGGAAATGCCCCGGGAGCTGCTGGATAGCCTGTGCGACACCAAGACGCCCCAGGGAGTGCTGTTTTTGGCCCGGCTGCCAAACATGGCTCCGCCCCACCCACTGCCCGGGGAGCGGTATCTGGTCCTGGACGGGGTTCAGGACCCGGGAAATGTGGGTACGATCTGGCGTACTGCCGACGCCTTTGGGGCGGACGGTCTTATTTTGGTCAACGGCTGTGCCGACCCCTTTTCGCCTAAGACGGTCCGTGCCACTATGGGGGCCTGCTTTCGCCTGCCCGTTTATGAAGTGGAGGCGGAGCAGCTGCCCGGCCTGATGGAAGAATCAGGCCTGTCCCTGTATGCCACTGCCCTGCGGGAGGACACGGTGGATATGAAAACGGCGCAGCTGAAGCGCTGCGCCGTGATCATCGGAAGTGAGGGAAGGGGCGTATCAGAAGAACTTCTCCGGGCCAGTGCCCGGACGGTGAAAATTCCCATGCGGGAACGCTGCGAGTCCCTAAACGCGGCAGTGGCCGCGGCAGTGGTGCTGTGGGAGGCCTGGCGCTAGTTCAGCGTTCCGGCCGCCGCCCTGCTCCGGTTTTTTCATAGACGTAGCCCAGCAGAATCAGGGAGAGCAGCAACAGCACCCAGAACAGAAGATAGGCGGGAACATAGCTGCCGGTGCGGTCGGCCAGGGCACCGGGGACAGTGCCCATGAGGAAAATACCCAGGGCGTAGATGGACTGAATCCACTTCAGTCCCCGGGCATAGCCCTCGTCCCCCCACAGGTCTCTGGCCCAGATAGGCGGGGATACGGCACTCAAGGGCAGTCCCAGCCCGGACAGAACCATGGCCAGGTAGGCCAGGGGAATGCTTCCCAGGCTGGCCAGGCAGCACAGGCCATACCCCGCCAGGACCAGAATGTAAAGAGAATAGTTGGAAATTCGCCCGCCCAGCCGGTCGGCTACCTGGCCGCAGGCCACCTTGCCCGCCATCATGCATAGGCCCATGACGGAGATAAGCCGGGCCACTGTGTCTGCGTCATATCCGGCGGTGGAGTAGAGCACCCCAAAGTTGGAGATGCCAAGACTGGTGGCGGCCCCCACGCAAAAGGAGGCCGTAAGGACAAAGACCCGGCGCAGGGGGGTGAGCCCGCCGGGGGCGGAGCGCGGCCGGGGCGGCTGATCCTGGCGCCCGCCCGCCCGGTAGGGGGACAGGCCCTTTTCCTCTGGACAGTCCCGGACCAGCAGCCAGAAGAGCAGGGCCAGCAGCGCAATCAGGGTTCCCTCTGTCCAGAAGCTCAGGCGCAGGCTGAAGCGCTCGATGAGGGCGGTGAAGGGGACGGGGGCCACAATGGTGGCGAGGCCTGTTCCAGCCGAGGCAATGCCCAGAGCCAGGGCCTGCCGGTCCTGAAACCACCGGGCCATGAGCAGGGACAGGGGGATGACCCCCGCCCAGCTGTAGCTGAGCCCCACCAGGGCCGCCGCCGCGCAGCACAGAGAAAACTGCTCCGCTGCCCCAAAGAGAAAGCTGGAGGCGGCCAGCAGAAGCAAAGACAGAGTGCAGCCGCGGCGCAGCCCCAGCCGCCTGGCGACGCGGTCGGCGGTGGTCATGCCTACCAGGACAAAAAAGCTGCGTACCGTGATGAGAAAGGCGCCCTGCGTGTTGCTCAATCCCACCCGGGCCATCAGATGAGGCTGAAAGGCGGAAAATACGTTGACGCCCAAGCCAATGCTGGCAAAGAGCATCAGCGTCCCCCCCAGGCAGATCAGCCAGGCGTAGTGGACCTTTGATGTGTGAGGCATGGTACGCTCCCTCCTTTGTTAGGATAACCATACCTTGGATGGGCGTGTTTGTAAATAAAAATTTGGGGAGAGGGGATGAAAAAATGACAGAGCTGAAATACTGGCTTTGGCTGACCAGCTGCCCGGGTATGACTCCGGGGAAAGTGCTGATGCTGCTGGATCACTTTGTCACCCCGGAGCGGATCTACTATGCCGACCGGGAGGAGTATACCCTCTTTTCTCTGACCGAACGTCAGCGCCGAAGCCTGGAGGACAAGAGCATGGACCGCCCTCAGAAGATTTTGGCCGACTGTGAGAGGCTGGGCGTAGACATCATGACCCTTCAGGATGCGGCCTATCCCCAGCGCCTGCGTCAACTGGCCGATCCACCAGCGGTGCTCTATTGGAAAGGAAAAAAGTTCCTCTTTGACGAGGAGCCGGCCATCGCGGTGGTGGGCACCAGAAAGCCCAGCCAGTATGGAAAACGCATGGCGGAACAATTTGGTCTGGAGCTGTCCCGGGGCGGAGCCCTGTTGGTGTCGGGCATTGCCGAGGGGCTGGATTCCTGTGCCATCCGGGGCGCGTTGAAAGGCGGAGGCGCAGTGGTGTCGCTGCTGGCAGGGGGTGTGGACCGGATCATCCCCAAAGAGAACCGCTTTCTGGCTCAGGATGTGGCGGCGGTGGGAGCTCTTATCTCCGAGTATCCGCCGGGTACCGAACACAGAGGGGAGCACTACCGCCCCAGAAACCGGATTTTAAGCGGGCTTTGCCTGGGGGTGCTGGCGGTGGAATGCCGCACCTTCGGCGGTACCATGCTTACCGTAAACCATGCTCTGGAGCAGGGACGGGACGTGTTTGCCGTTCCGGGGGCGCTGGACAATGAGATGAGCGAGGGGACCAACCGGCTCATCCAGCAGGGAGCCAAGCTGGTCACCTCGGGCCGGGATATTCTGGAGGAATACTGGGACCGCTTCCCGCTCAAACTCTCCGCCGCCGCCCCGCTGCCGCCTCAGGTAGTCCGGGAGCGGCTGGGAGAACTGGCGGAAACGGAGCGCAGTTCTGAACGGGACAAAAACCGAGAGAGAAGTCCGGAGCCGGAGAGCCAAATGCCTAAGCAGCACTCCGGCCGTGAAATTGTCCCCCGCAAGGAGCAGAAGTCCCGCTTTACGGACGACGAGCTTCAGATCATCGCCGCCCTGGAAGACAAGCCCCTGTCTGCCGACGAGGTGGTGGAGCGCACCCAGATTTTGGCCCGGTATGTCCTGTCCGCTCTGACCATGCTCCAGGTCCAGGGAGCGGTGGAGGAACTGCCAGGACGGCGGTTCCGGGCTTTGGTGGAACTGGAACAGTAATTATAATGCAGACTCATCCCAATGGGAGTTTAATGATTATCATCTCTGGAGGTTTCCAAAGTGGCAAAAGCAGCAAACAAAACCGACTTAGTGATTGTGGAGTCCCCGTCCAAGGCCAAGACCATCGGCAAGTACCTGGGGCCTGGCTATGAGGTCGTGGCCTCCATGGGACATGTCCGGGACCTGCCCAAGAGCAAGCTGAGCGTGGACATTGAGCACGGCTTTATCCCCGATTATCAGCCCATCAAAGGGAAGGAAGATGTGATCAGCGACCTGAAGAAGGCCGCCAAGCGCAGCGGCAAGTTCTATCTGACCGCCGACCCTGACCGTGAGGGTGAGGCCATCTCCTGGCACCTGAAGGAGCTTTTGGGGATTCCCGATGATAAAACCTACCGAGTGACCTTCAACGAGATCACGAAAAATGTGGTTCAGCATTCCATCGCCGCCCCCCGCTCCATTGACCAGAATCTGGTCAATGCCCAGCAGGCCCGGCGCATTCTGGACCGGATTGTGGGTTATCAGCTCTCTCCTCTGCTGTGGCGGAAGATCCGCCGGGGCCTGTCTGCGGGACGGGTCCAGTCGGTGGCTACCCGCTTGGTGGTGGAGCGGGAGGAAGAAATCCGGGCCTTTGTTCCCCAGGAGTACTGGACGGTGGAGGCCCAACTGGAGCGGGTGAGCCCCAACCAGGGCTCCTTCAAGGCCCAGTTCTACGGCAAAGAGAAGAAGATGGAACTTCACAGCCAGGAGGAGGCCCAGAGCGTCATGGACACCGTGGCCAAGGGCGCCTGGTCGGTGGCCAAGGTGAAGCGGCAGGAGAAAAACCGCCAGCCCGCCCCGCCTTTTACCACCTCCACCCTCCAGCAGGAGGCCAGCCGGAAGCTTAACATGTCCCCCGCCCGCACCATGTCCATTGCCCAGCAGCTCTATGAGGGCGTGGAGCTCACCGGCCTGGGGGCTGTGGGTCTCATCACCTATATGCGTACCGACTCTCTGCGCCTGTCGGAGGAGGCTATCTCCGCCGCCCGGGGCTTTATCGGTACCCGCTACGGCAAGGATTACTGCCCAGCCCAGCCCCGGCGCTTCAAGGCCAAGGGCAACGCCCAGGACGCCCACGAGGCCATCCGCCCCTCCGACGTGAACTTGGTCCCTGAGGAGATCAAAAAAGATCTGACCAGCGAGCAGTTTAAGCTCTATAAGCTCATCTGGAGCCGTTTTCTCGCCTGCCAGATGGCAAACGCCGTCTATGACAGCCTCTCCATCGACGTGGAGAACAGCGGTTATATCTTCCGGGCCAGCCACTCCAGCATGAAGTTTTCCGGCTTTACCGCCGTCTATGAGGAGGGCAAGGACGAGGAAGAGGAAGAGCGTACCTCTCCGCTCCCCGACCTGAAGGAAGGGGAGCCTCTGACCGGCAAGACCATGGACAAGGCTCAGCACTTTACCCAGCCTCCCGCCCGCTACTCCGAGGCCAGCCTCATCCGGGCGCTGGAGGAACAGGGCATCGGCCGCCCCTCCACCTACGCACCCACCATTACTACCATCCTCAACCGGGAGTATGTGGTAAAGGAGGGCAAGGCGCTGCGCCCCACTCCTCTGGGAGAGGTGGTCACAGGCCTTATGAAGGACAAGTTCAAGGACATTGTGGACTATGATTTTACCGCCCAGATGGAACAGCGGCTGGACAAGGTGGAAGAGGGCGATACCGACTGGAAGGCCCTGCTCCAGGAGTTCTACGATGACTTTGAGGCGGAGCTTCAAAAGGCGGAGAAGGAGCTGGACGGAGAGCGTATTAAAGTTCCGGATGAGGTGTCGGAGGAGATCTGCCCCCAGTGTGGGCGAAATCTAGTCATTAAGTCCGGACGTTTTGGCCGTTTTCTGGCCTGCCCCGGCTGGCCTGAGTGCGATTTCACCATGCCTCTGGTGGTGGAGATGCCTGGCAAGTGCCCCAAGTGCGGGGGCCGGCTCTTCAAGCGTACGGGTAAGAGCAAAAAGACGGGCAAGCAGTATACCTACTACTGCTGTGAGCGCTCCAGCAGCAAGGATGAGAACAACAAGTGCGACTTTATGACCTGGGACGTGCCCGTGAAGGACAACTGCCCCGTGTGCGGCTGGACCATGTTCAAAAAGCCGGGCAAGGGCGCCAAGAAGCCCTATTGCATTAACGAGGCCTGCTCCAATTTTACCCCCGAGGAGAAGCGGGGCGGCTGGAAGAAGCCCGCCGCTTCTGCAGAAGGGACGGAGGAGAAGGCGGAGGAGAATAAGGCCGCCAAGAAGACCACCGCCAAGAAGACTACCAAGAAATCTGCCGCGGAGGAGACCGACGAGAAGAAAACCGCCAAGAAGACGGCGGCCAAAACGACCACCAAGAAAGCAGCGGCCAAAAAGACTGCCGCCAAGAGCACGAAAACGACCGCCGCCAAAAAGACCGCCGCCAAGAAGGCGGAGGAAGGCGAGGAAAAGTGAGGGACGACATGGAACCTGTCATTGTCATTGGAGCGGGCCTTGCGGGCAGTGAGGCCGCCTGGCAGCTGGCCCGGCGTGGAATTCCCGTGGAGCTGCGGGAGATGAAACCCCAAAAGATGTCCCCTGCCCACCATACGGAGTATTTTGGAGAGCTGGTGTGTTCCAACTCCCTGCGCTCCGACCAGCTGGAGAATGCCGTGGGCCTTTTGAAGGAAGAATTGCGCCGCTGCGGCTCTCTCATTATGGAGTGTGCCGACACCCACCGGGTGGAGGCGGGCGGCGCCCTGGCGGTGGACCGCCATGCCTTTGCCGCCGCCATTACCGAGAAGATCAAAAACCACCCCAACATCACTGTGGTGGAGGGGGAGGTCACTCAGATTCCTCAGGAGGGGAACGTGATCATCGCCACCGGCCCGCTTACCTCTGAGGCCCTGTCCGAGGAGATTGCCAAGCTCTTCCCCGACAGCAAGTATTTGAATTTCTTCGACGCGGCCGCCCCGCTGGTGACCTTTGAGAGCATCGATATGGAAAGCGCCTGGTTTGCCTCCCGGTATGACCGGGGTACGCCGGATTACATCAACTGCCCCCTGACGGAGGAGGAGTACGATGCCTTCTGGAAGGAACTCACCACGGCCCAGGAGGCGGAGGTCCACGGCTTTGAGGATGCGGGCGTCTTTGAGGGCTGTATGCCTGTGGAGGTTATGGCCCGCCGGGGCCGAGACACCCTGTGTTACGGCCCCCTGAAGCCCGTGGGGCTCAAGGACCCCAAGACGGGAAAGGAGCCCTTTGCCGTGGTGCAGCTCAGAAAGGACAACGCCCAGGGCAGCATTTATAACATTGTGGGGTTCCAGACTCACCTGCGCTGGCCGGAGCAGAAGCGGGTATTTTCCATGATTCCCGCCCTTCGCAACGCCGAGTACATCCGCTACGGGGTCATGCACCGGAACACCTTCCTGGACTCGCCCCGGCTGCTGGACCGGTACTATCGGGTGAAGGGAAACGAGCGGCTGATGTTTGCCGGGCAGATCACCGGCGTAGAGGGCTATGTGGAGTCCACCGCCTCCGGCTGTCTGGCTGCCATGGAGCTGGCCCGGCGCCTGATGGGGAAGGATCCCGTCGATTTCCCCAGAGAAACGGCGATTGGAGCAATGGCTCTTTACATTAGTGACCAAAGTGTGGTAAACTTCCAACCGATGAATGTAAATTTTGGCCTGATTCCCCAGCTGGGCTACCGGGTGAAAGGCAAGCGGAACAAAAATGCTGAAATTTCCAAACGGGCCCTGGAGTCTTTGGACAAACTGGACCTGACTTAAAGAGAAAAGGTCAGGATAGCCGTGACGGACAAGAAAGAAGGAGAGCCATGAAGATTATCGTAGACGCCATGGGCGGTGACATTGCCCCTCAGGCCCCGGTCATGGGCGCTATCCAGGCCAACCGGGAATATGGAGTGGATATTATCCTGGTGGGCCGGGGGGAGGAGATTCTGAAGACCCTGTCTGACAACGGGATCAGCGATCTGCCCGCCGGGGTGGAGATCGCCCACGCCAGCGAGGTGGTGGAGATGTGCGACAACCCCTCCACTGCGTTCCGGGAGAAGAAAGACTCTTCTCTCACGGTGGGACTCAATCTGCTGAAATCCGGGGCTGGGGATGCCTTTGTTTCCGCAGGTTCCACCGGGGCGCTGCTGGGAGGCGCCACACTGCTGGTTAAGCGAATTAAAGGCATCCGCCGGGCGGCTCTGGCTCCTGTGATTCCCGCAGGGAACGGGGGCACGGTGCTGATCGACTGCGGTGCCAACGCTGAGTGCCCTCCGGAGTACCTGCTCCAGTTTGCCTATATGGGCTCCTACTACGCCGAGCATGTGCTGGGCCGTCCTGAGCCCAAGGTGGGCCTTTTGAACATCGGGACGGAGCCCTCCAAGGGAACGCCCCTCCAGACTACGGTTTATTCCATGCTGAAGAAGGCTGCTGACGAAGGACGAATCAACTTTGTGGGCAATATTGAGGGGCGGGAAGCTGTGTTGGGAGAGGTAGATGTGGTGGTCTCAGATGGCTATTCAGGCAATATTTTCCTGAAAGCCATGGAGGGAACTGGCCTGTTCCTGGCCCGGGAAATCAAGAAGATGTTCACCAAGAATCTCTTTAGCAAGCTGGCTGCTGTGCTGGTATCCGGAGGAATCCGGGATCTTAAGAAGACCATGGATTTCGGCGAGATCGGCGGTACCGCCCTGCTGGGTATTTCCAAGCCTGTTATCAAGGCTCACGGGTCCTCCAACGCCTATGCCATCCAAAACGCCATCCGTCAGGCGAAACAGTATGTCTCCTCGGGCATTATCGAGAGCATTTCTGAAAATGTGGATCTCATGCGTCTGGAGGAAATCCAGCTTACGCCCCACGGAGACAAGGAATAAGAAAAATGGACCGCTGATGCGGTCCATTTTTTAACGCTTTGGGTGGGACTTTCCCACCAGGGCAACGAGAAAGCCAAAGAAAATGGCGGCGGTAATACCACCTGCCGCGGCGGTGGAGCCCCCAGTGAAGGCCCCCAGAAGCCCTTGCTCGCCCACTGCCTTTTTTACTCCCTTGGCCAGCAGATGACCAAAGCCGGTGAGAGGCACCGTGGCTCCCGCACCGCCCCAGTCGGCCAGGGATTGGTAAAGCCCCAGACCGCTGAGAATGACACCGGCGGTGACATAGCATACCAAAATTTTGGCGGGAGTGAGGCCGGTGCGGTCGATGAGCACCTGGCCGATCAGACATAAAATCCCGCCGCAGAGGAACGCTTTGATATATTCCATATGGGCCTCCTACTTTTTTCTGGAAATGGCAATGGCATGGCAGATACCGGGGACTGATTCGCCCTGAAAGGCAGAGGTGGGAGAGTGGAGAGCCCCGGTGGGACAGAAGAGAATCGTTTGCCATTTGCCCGCCTTGATGCCGCCCAGAAGGTGTCCGGTGAGCACCGAGGCACAGCACCCGCACCCGGAGCCGCCACAGTGGACGTCCTGTTTTTTCAGATCGAAAATCAGCGCTCCGCAGTCTGTGTGATTGGATAACTGAATCCCGTCCCGGCGCAGCAGCTCCAGCAGCAGCTCGCTGCCCAGAGTGCCCAGGTCTCCGGTGACGATGAGGTCATAGTCCGAGGGCTTGCGCCCGGTGTCCTGAAAGTGGGCGGCAATGGTGTCACAGGCTGCCGGGGCCATGGCCGCCCCCATGTTGTTGGTGTCGGTGATGCCCTTGTCCACAATTTTGCCCACGGTGACGTGGGTGATATAGGGCCCCTCTCCCTCCCGGGCCAGAATGACGGCTCCGGAACCAGTGACCGTCCATTGAGCAGTGGGGGTGCGCTGTCCGCCATATTCCAGCGGAGTACGGTATTGACGTTCGGCGGTGCAGAAGTGGGAGGAGACCACCACCCCGGCCCACTCCCCAAAGCCTCCATCCAGGGTCATGGAGGCCAAGGCTAACCCCTCTCCCATGGTGGAACAGGCCCCGTAAAGGCCCAAGAAGGGGACTTGCTGCCCTCGGGCGGCGTAGGAAGAGCCGATGCATTGATTTAAAAGGTCTCCGGCAAAGAGCCAGTCCAGATTGGAGGCCGCCTGACCCGCCTTGTTGAGGGCAAGGCCAAGGGCCTGCTTCTGCATAGCGCTCTCCGATTTTTCCCAGGTGGCCTCCCCGAAGGTGTCGTCTGTGTCGATATAGTCAAAGGTGGAGCGCAGGGGGCCCTCCCCTTCCTTTTTCCCCACCACATTGGCCCAGGCGGCCAGAGTGGGAGGGTTGGCCAGGGCGGCGGTTTGGATGCCCAGCTTTTTTGTGGTCATAAAAACACCTCGTTTTGCCAGCGTTTTCTGATAGTTTGCTTGCAGACGGGGGAAAATATACTTGAAAAAATCCAAAAGGCCGATATAATGGTTTCATCTGAACCAAGGACGAGAAAGACAGGTGAAGATCTTATGGACCATGAGATTTATTTGGAAACGGAAGTGGAAACTCCTGAGGCGGTGCAGTGCCGCCTGCAAGAGGCCATTCTGGCCGCCCTGGATGAGGAAGGGGTGGACGTACCCTGTATCATCGAGGTGTGCATCACGGACAACGAGGGCATCCACCAGACCAACCTGGATATGCGGGGCGTGGACGCCCCCACAGATGTGCTCTCCTTCCCGATGTTTGATTTGACTCCCGGGGAAAAGCCCCAGGCCGACTGGGCCGATCCGGACACGGACAAGGTGCTGCTGGGAGATATGATGATCTCTCTGGAGCGGGCCCAGGCCCAGGCGGAGGAGTATGGCCACAGCCTGGAGCGGGAAATCTGCTATCTGGCGGTCCACTCGGTGCTCCACCTGCTGGGATATGACCACCTGGATGAGGGGCCTCAGAAGCGACAGATGCGAGCGCGGGAAGAGGCCATCTTGGGCAAGCTGGGCATTGTCCGGGAGAACGAAGCGTAACAGAGAAAGGACGTGTTACCATGAGTGCCATGAAAATTAAGCTGGTCCCTATCGAGGAGGAACCGATTCCGGAGGAAGAGGAGCGGCAGTGGTTTACCTTGAAAGAGTTTGCCGCAATGGCGGCGGCGATCGCCGGGGCCCTGACCTTGAGTCTGATTGTCTGGAAGAAATTTGTCAAATAAATAGACCGGGAAATTGCTCGTACCCGGAGAGAAAGCGAGGAACAATTTATGTCAACTATTAAGAAATCTGGTATCATCACCATCTGCGGACGGCCCAATGTGGGCAAGTCCACCCTCACCAATGCCTTTGTGGGGGAGAAGGTGGCCATCGTTACCAACAAGCCCCAGACCACCCGCAACCGGATCTGCGGCATCCGCACCCGGGAGGAGAGCCAGTTCGTCTTTGTGGACACCCCGGGCCTTCACAAGGCCCGCACCCGGCTGGGAGACTACATGGTGGATGTGGTAAAGCAGTCGGTGGCCGATGTGGACGCGATCCTGCTGGTGGTGGAGCCCATCGCCAACATCGGCGAGCCGGAGCGGCAGCTCATGGAGCGTATGAAGGCTCTGGGCTGCCCGGCGGTGCTGGCCATCAATAAGGCAGACACCCTGGAGCAGAAGGAAAAGCTGCTGGAGGTTATGGAGCTCTACAGCCAGGCCTGCGACTTCGATGCGGTGGTGCCCATCTCCGCCAAAACCGGCCAAGGGGTGGAGGAGCTGCTGGATGTGCTGGACAAGTACCTGCCCGAGGGGCCCCAGCTTTTCCCTGACGACATGACCTCCGACCAGCCGGAGCGGCAGATGATGGCGGAGATTTTAAGAGAAAAGCTTTTGCTCTGCCTGGACAAGGAAATTCCCCACGGGACTGCCGTGGAGATCACTCGTTTTGCCGAGCGGGATGACGAGGTGGTGGAGGTAGAGGCTACCATTTACTGCGAGAAGAACAGCCACAAGGGAATCATCATCGGCAAGGGGGGCGCCATGCTCAAGAAGGTGTCCACCTTGGCCCGCCAGGACATGGAGCGGTTTATGGGCACAAAGGTGTACCTCCAGACCTGGGTGAAGGTGAAAGAAAATTGGAGAGATAATCCTGCCGCTATCCAAAATTTTGGATATAAGCAGGACTGAAAAAATTACCGCTCATAACCGTGGGATTCTCCTGCCAGCCTAAAGAGAGAAAGGCAGGGGAAACGAAATGGATGAGCGGAGACTTTGGGATCTATTTTGGCACACCGGACTGCCCGAGGCCTATCTGGCCATTGCCGGGCAGCGTATGGAGGACCAGATGGAACGGGCGCTGCCGGCCAGAACGGCATTCCGCCCCAGGAAAGAAGAAGCTTAGCGGTGGAGGGATGAGGCCATGCACACCAAAACAAAGGCGCTGGTGCTGCGGTCGGTGGATTATAAGGAGTCGGACAAAATCCTCACCCTGCTCACCCAGGAGCTGGGGAAGATCACCGTCTCCGCCCGGGGCTGCCGGAAAAAAGGCAGCCCCATTGCCGCATCCTGCCAGCTGCTGGCCTGGTCGGAGCTGGTACTCTATGACTACCAGGGCCGCTGGTCAGTGAAGGAAGGGGAGACCCTGCGCCTGTTTCAGGGAGTGCGGGAGGATTTGGAGCGCTTTGCGCTGGGCTGCTACTTTGCTGAGGCGGCAGAGGCCCTGGCAGTAGAGGGGCTGCCCAGCCCCGAACTTCTCTCCCTCACCCTCAACAGCCTGCACGCCCTGGATCAAATGCCGCAAAAGCCCCTGGCTTTGATCAAAACAGCCTTTGAATGGCGCGCCATGTGCCTGGCGGGGTATGAGCCTCTCTTTGACGGCTGTGCCATCTGCGGATGCAATCCCCCGGAGAAGCCCCAGTTCCACCTGAAGGAGGGGGTGCTCCACTGTGCCCGGTGCCGGGATGAGGTGGGGGAGGGGATCTCTATGCCCCTGAACAGCGAGGCCCTGGCTGCGCTGGAGTATATTGTTCACGGAGATCCGAAGCGGCTGTTCTCCTTCCAGCTGGAAGGAGAAGGGCTGAGGCTGCTGGGTGACACGGGAGAGGCCTATGTACATACTCAGCTGGAGCGAGGCTTTCGTACCCTGGATTTTTATAAACAGATTCAGCTGCCACAGAGATAAAAAAACCCGCTGCGGACGAACCGCAGCGGGTTTTTTCATGTGGCATTACTGCTGAGCCTGGGCAGGAGCCTCGACCTTACCGAAGGTACGGCCGTTATAGGTCAGACAATTTTTGCACATACGGTGAGGCAGCCGGTAAGCCCCGCACTTGGGGCAGGTCACGATACCGGGAGTCTCCAGCTTCCAGTGGGAGCTGCGCCGCTTGTCGCGGCGGGCCTTAGATACTTTTCCCTTGGGAACCGCCATGGGTGACACCTCCTTCGGTTGTGCCGTGGGGCACTTCGAGTACTCACTCAGCTTTGTTATCCAACAGCTGCGCAAGCGCCGCCCACCTTGGATCTGCGCCCGGTCTGCATCCGCACGGACCCAGGTTCAAATCGGCGCCGCACTTGGCGCACAGCCCCTTGCAGTCTTCTGAGCAAAGGTTTTTTGTATCCATG
>CALWYG010000063.1 GCA_944385695.1 uncultured Oscillospiraceae bacterium
CCAACATGTCCAAGGAGGACATCGACAAGGCCGTCAAGGAGGCCGAGCAGTACGCCGCCGAGGACGCCAAGCGCAAGGAGGAAGTGGACATCCGCAACAACGGCGACCAGATGGTCTATCAGACCGAAAAGACCCTGGAGGATATGGGCGACAAGATTCCCGCTGAGGACAAGAGCAAGGTGGAGAGCGCTCTCAACCACCTGAAGGAGACCCTGAAGGGCAATGACAGTGCCGCCATCAAGAGCGCCACGGAGGCTCTGACCAAGGAGTTCTACGCCGTCAGCGAGAAGCTCTACGGCCAGGCCGGCCAGGCTGCCGGCGGTGCGGGCCCTGACATGGGCGGCGCCAACTTCGGCGGCCAGCAGGGCGGCGGAAACGCCGGTCCTGATGTGGTGGACGCTGACTATGAAGTTGTGGACGACGACAAAAAGTAAGATGACCGAATCAGCATAGGCGGGGCTCTGCCCCGCCTGTGTGGCGTCTTTTTTAAATCATAAAAATTTAGTTTAGGGATGGGAGATTGCGATCTTCCGGCGCTGCCGGGGAGGTCCCCGTTTTTGCAAGGGTGGATGATGTAAGTTCCAACGCCTCATTCCTAATTTGTAAAGTTGGTGAACCGTATGCCAGAACAGAAACGAGATTATTACGAGGTCCTGGGCGTCTCCAAAGGGGCTTCGGAGGAAGAAATTAAAAAAGCTTACCGCAAGCTTGCCAAGCAGAACCACCCGGATCTGCATCCAGGAGACAAAGAGGCGGAGGAGCGGTTTAAGGAGATCAACGAGGCCTATGGTATCTTGTCCGACCCGGAGAAGAAATCCCGCTATGACCAGTTCGGCCACGCCGGTGTAGACCCCAACTTTGGGGCTGGCGGCGGCGGCTTTACGGGGGATTTCGGCGACCTGGGAGATATCCTTGGGGATATTCTGGGCGGCGGCTTTGGCGGTTTTGGCGGCTTCGGCGGCGGCTTTGGCGGCTTTGGCGGATCTGCCCGGCGCAATGGCCCCCAGAAGGGGGAGAGCCTGCGGGCCAGCATCTCCATTACCTTTGAGGA
Source organism: uncultured Oscillospiraceae bacterium (assembly GCA_944385695.1). Classification (GTDB taxonomy): domain Bacteria; phylum Bacillota; class Clostridia; order Oscillospirales; family Oscillospiraceae; genus Lawsonibacter. The sequence continues at coordinate 1,052 of CALWYG010000063.1, forward strand.
GGCAGCCTTTGGCTGTACCAAGGAAATTGACCTGAACCGCACGGAGACCTGTGAAGCCTGCCATGGTTCGGGCTGTGAGCCGGGGACCACGGCGGAGACCTGTCCTGACTGCCGGGGAACCGGCGCGGTGCGGGTGCAGCGGGGAGGCGGAGGCTTTGCCTTTTCCACCACCACAACCTGCCCCAAGTGCCGGGGAACGGGCAAGATCATCCACAGTCCCTGTAAGGCCTGCGGCGGCGCAGGCAGCGTGCGCAGGAAAAAGCGCGTATCGGTAACCATTCCTGCCGGTATTGACGATGGGCAGGCAGTCTCGCTTCGGGGACAGGGCAACGCTGGTGTGAACGGCGGCCCTGCCGGAGATCTGCTGGTAGGCATCCGTATAAAACCCCACGACCTGTTCCAGCGGGACGGTACCACCGTGCTCTATGAGCACAAGGTGTCTTTCTACCAGGCGGCCATGGGGGCTGAACTGGAAATCCCCACCATTGACGGCAAGGTCAAGTGGACCCTGCCCGCCGGCACCCAGCCTGGTACCACCTTCCGCCTGCGGGGGAAGGGCATTCCAGAACTCCGGGGCCGGGGCCGGGGCGACCAGTATGTGACCGTGCGGGTCCAGGTTCCCACCTCCCTCAACGCGGAGCAGAAGGAGGCGCTCAACGCCTTTGGCGCTGCCATGGGGGAGAAGGTGCCGGAAGAGAGCGGCATCAAAGGCTTTTTTGAGAAAAAGAAAAAGAAGAAATAATAGCGTTGCCGCAGAGAGGGGAACTGCTCCGCATCTGCAGCAAAAGCAGCCGCTTTTAGCGGCTGCTTTTTATTTGAAACAATCTTCACTGGGTCTTGTCTTAAAGTACCGAAATCTAAACGAAATGTTAACGAAAAGGAACTTGACTTTTTTTCACTGTCGTCCTATTCTGTAACGGTTCCGATGAGCGGGCGTTTTCACCACTGATCGGATAGGAGGTGCTCTTATGGAAACGTATGAAATTTTTCGTGACATTGCCATCATTCTGGTGGCAGCAAAGTTTTGCGGGCTGGCAGCCAGGCAGCTGCATATGCCCAGTGTAGTGGGCAATATCATTGCCGGTTTGCTGATTGGTCCCTGCGTGCTGAATTTAGTGCAGCCCTCTGACTTCCTGAGCCAGATGGCAGAAATCGGCGTGGTGCTATTGATGTTCAGCGCGGGACTGGAGTCTGATACCAAGGAAATTATCCGGAGCGGGCCGAAGGCTTTGGCCGTGGCCGCTTCCGGAGTGATTGTCCCTCTGGTGGCAGGGACGGCTCTGTTTCTTGCCTTTTACGGCCAGGCCGATACCCAGCGCAACCTGTTCTATGAGGCGCTGTTTATCGGCTGTATCCTGACGGCCACTTCTGTCTCCATTACCGTGGAGGCTCTGCGGGAGCTGGGACACCTGAAGGGCAAGGTTGGTACGACGATCATGTCTGCCGCCATTATTGACGATGTACTGGGCATCATTGTGCTGACCCTGATCAGCGGCTTGAAGGACCCCGACACATCCATTGTGATGGTGGGAATTAATACGGTGGCGTTTTTTGTGTTCTCGGCCGTGGTGGGATACCTCATTTTCCGGTATTTTAAGTGGATGGACGCCAAACATCCCCATACCCGCCGGGTGCCCATTCTGGCCCTGGCCTTCTGTATGGCCATGTCCTATATCGCAGAGGCCTATTTTGGAATTGCGGATATTACCGGCGCCTATCTGGCCGGTCTGGTGCTTTCCAACCTCAACGACGCTCCCTACATCGAACGGAAAATGGACATCAATGCTTACATCATCTTTGGCCCTCTGTTCTTTGCCTCCATTGGCCTGAGTACGGATGTGGGCGATATGGACACCAAGCTCATGCTCTTCACCATGGTCTTTGTGGTGGTGGCTCTGCTGGCCAAAATTGTGGGCTGCGGCGGCATGGCCCGGCTGTGCGGGTTCAACGGGGGCCAGTCCCTGAAGATCGGCGTGGGCATGATGAACCGAGGCGAGGTGGCTCTGATCGTGGCCCAGAAAGGTCTGGCACTGGGGCTTTTGAACTCCATGTTCTTTACCAGCGTCATTATGCTGATTCTGATTTCCGCCATTGTGACCCCCATTGTCCTGAAGGTGCTTTACCAGCGGGATGAACGGCGTGGGATTGCAGAGGAATAAATCAACAAGCGCCCGAACCATATCGGTTCGGGCGCTTGTTTATGGTCAGTTGTCTCTGCGGGAGGGATCAGGGCCCACGATAGGCTGGAACTCCGGCTCTGGGTCCATCTTCTCCTTGGTGCCCACACAGCGGTTGATGTGGGTGCCCAGAAGATGGAACTTCTCCTCATAGTCGGTCATGACACCGCAGATCCCGTTGCCGTGGAGGTCACGGGTGACCTCAGACAGGGCATATCCCGCCTTGGGGAACTGGAACAGGGACCACTCGAACAGGTCGTGGTTGTCCGACTTGAAGTGGATCTGTCCACCCTCCCGGAGGATGCCCCGGTAGAGCACCAGAAACTGGGGGTGGGTCAAACGGCGGCGGGCGTGCTTCAGTCCGGGCCAGGGGTCGCAGAAGTTGATGTACAGCAGGTCCACCTCGTCGGGGGCAAAATAGTCCCGGAGCAGGGCGGCATCGCCGTCAATAAAGAAAATATTGTTGAGGCCCTTCTCCATGGAGCGCTCCATGGCGATGACCATGGCATCGGGCACCCGCTCCAGGGCGATGTACAGCACATCGGGGTTCTGCTGGGCGGTTTCCGCGGAAAAGCGGCCCTTGCCGCAGCCGATCTCCAGGCGCAGCTCTCGGGCGTCAGGCTTCAGATCCCGCCAGTGGCCCCGGTATTGGGCCGGGTCGGAGATCAAATACCGGGCACACCGCTCCATACGGGGGACCAGGT
>CALWYG010000064.1 GCA_944385695.1 uncultured Oscillospiraceae bacterium
TCGCCCTGGGCACAGTAAATCGCCAGGGTGAGTTTTTTATGGGCCTGAGGGGCAAAGACGGGGGCAGACCAGGTGAGGGAGCTTTCCTTCTCCATCTTCAGGCCCTGGGCGCAGCCCTCGCAGGCCCCTTTGCGCATCATCAGGTTATAATCGGAGCACTGGCCCCAGGACTCTACGGGTACACCGCCGTCAAAGGCGCAGACCTGGAGGGGCTCCAAGGGGAAACGCTCCCCATCTCCAATCTTCAGCTCCATCTCACCCTTGACGATGGAGATCAGGCGGTTATAGTCAGGCAGGGGGGTAAAGTCAGAGTGGGGCAGCTCCACCTTGGCGGAGCTCAGGCGCCAGAGAAAATCCCGGTCGGCGTACACCGCCCCCTCAGGGGCAATGGCCAGCTGTGTGGTGGTTCCACCAGACCATAAGGTAGTCACATACTGTTCCTGGGTCAGCAAAGTCCATTCCATTCGGGACACATCCTTTCTATTTCAGGCAGACAGCGCAGCGGGAAGAGAAAAAATTTACCCTCCCACGCGGCGCTGCCACGCAAAGAGGGCTTATCTCCCATGGCAGCGGAGGGGGCTGCAGCAACGCGGAAGCATTCCTTCGTCCGTCGGCAACTTCCCATCCGGCGGCACTTGACGCGCTGAACCTACTCTGTCGGGCTTTCGATATTGCATCTCTCCCGGGGACTGTGTCCCCGGGAGAGCATAGTGTTTTCTTACAGGCTGGACTCCACAGCGGCGTAGATCTTGTCAGCCAGAGGCAGAGCCTTGGCCAGCATAGCCTCGCCCTTCTTGCGGTAGTCCTCGGCCAGATCCTTGTTCTTCAGGGAGCCGATGTTGATGAGCACGTTGAGCCAAGCACCCTGGATAGCGGCACGCAGGGACAGGGCGGACACGCCCAGGTCGCTGGCGGCGCTGTCGTTGGTCTTGCCCAGCAGATCAGCGGTGAGCTCCAGAGTCTCCAGAGCCAGCTCCATCATCTCAAAGGGAGTGGCGGTGCAGCCCTCCAGACCCTTCTGGATGGCGGCGGAACGGGCAGCCTTCTCCTCGTCGGTAGCCTTGGGCATACCAAAAGCGGCGGAAACCACGTTGAAGGCCTCGGTGTCACGGTCCATCACGTCCACAAAGCGGGCCTTCAGATCCAGAGCCTTCTTCTGGCCCTCGATGACGAACTCCTGATACTCGGCGTACTTCTCCTTGCTCTTGCCCACGGTGGTCAGGCCGCAGACCATGGCAGTCAGAGCGGCGCCCAGAGCACCCTCCAGAGCGGCAGTGGAGCCGCCGCCAGGAGCGGGAGCGTCAGAGGCCAGCACGTCACAAAACTGGGAAACCTGCATTTCAGCTAATTTCATCTTGTGTAACTCCTTTTTGCTTACTTCATGTCCAGGAGGTGATACTCCATGATCTGGTTGTGGCAGTCGAAGTCCTTGGCCTTCAGATAGAACTCGGCGCAGTCGATCATGGCCTTGGCGGGAGTCAGGCCCACGATCTCGCTGTCGATGATGTAGGTGCCGTAGCGCTCAGCCAGGGACTTGACCATCTCATACACCACGTACAGGGGGGTGTCCTCATAGTTGACCATGTTCATGGAAACCTGGGCGATGCCGCGGTCCTCCATCATGAAGCCCATGGCCTTGCAGCTGCGGAAGCCGCCGGAGGAACCACGGATGACCTTGGCGATCTTCTTGGCAACCTCAACGTCAGAAGTGGCCAGGTTGATGTTGAAGGCAACCAGGGGCATACGGGCGCCGATGGCAGTGATACCGGCAGTGGGGTGGATCTTCCGCTCGCCGTAGTCGGGAGCCCAATCCTCCTGGAGCAGCTTCTCGGGCATGCCCTCGAACTCGCCTTTGCGGCAGGTCGCCAGGTTGCGGCGCTCGGGACGGGTAGCGGAGTCCTCATACAGGAAGGAGGGAACCTTCAGCTCGTCCCAGATCCGCTGGGCCACGCGCTTGGACAGCTCCACGCACTCCTCCACGGTCACGTCCTTGGACTGGGGCACGAAGGGGATAACGTCGGTGGCGCCCATGCGCTTGTGCTCGCCCTTGTGCTTGTTCATATCGATGCGCTCGGTAGCCACCTTGGTCAGGCGGAAGGCCACCTCTTCGATGGCGCTCAGCTCACCGATCAGGGTGAACACGCAGCGGTTGTGGTTGCCGTCGGTCTGGGCATCAAACAGGGTGCAGCCGGGCACGCTGTTGGCGGCCTCAACCAGAGCGTTATAGGTGGCCTCGTCCTTCTCCTTGCTGCAGCTGAAATTGGGGATGCACTCAACTAACTTTGCCATTTCGTTTTCCTCCTAAAAAATTATGTGATTTCCAGTGGTTATGTTTTATAAGACGGGGGCCCGCCCGGGAGGGGGGAAGGTCCCCGCGTCTAACATTGGGATTGGCGCGGAATCAGCCTACCAGCTGGGAAGCAGCGGGGACAAACGCCTTGATGAAGGCAATGGTCTGGGGCTGATAGATCACGTCCACCAGGAAGGCGCCGACAATGGGCACCACCATGAAGGCCCGGCTGGACATGCCGTAGCGCTCAGTAACAGCGGTCATATTCACGATGGCAGAGGGAGTGGCGCCCAGGCCGTGGCCGCACAGGCCAGCACACATAACAGCGGCGTCGTAGCTCTTGCCCAGCACGCGGAAGACCACAAAGTAGGCCGCCAGAGCCATGAAAATCACCTGGCACAGCAGGATAACCAGCATACCGCCCATCAGGTCGGTCAGTTCCCACAGTTTCAAGGTCATCATGGCCAGGGACAGGTACAGGTTCAGCATAACATCGCCGATGCCGTCCACCAGGGAGAAGCTGAAGTTATAGAAGTGGAACACCTCGTTGAGGTTCCGGGCGATCACGGCCACAAACATAGCACCCACATAGGTGGGGAAGCTCATGTTGATCAGAGAGCCGATCCAGCCGGAGACCATGGTGCCCAGGGCCATACAGACGATGATAACGGTGACATTCTTGATCACGTCCAGGGAAGAGAGCGCCTGCCCACTGGCTGCGTTGACCTTGCTGATATCGTCAAAATTCTGCTGCTCCTCTTCGGGCTTCAGATCGTACTTCACAATGAGCCGGCGGCCCAGCGGTCCTCCCAGCAGTACGCCGGAAATGAGTCCGAAGGTAGCGGCGGCAGCGCCTACGCTTGTGGCAGCAGTAAAGCCTACCTCCTCAAAGGTGGTACCGTAAGCCAGAGCCGCACCGTGACCGCCGATCATGGAGATGGCGGAGGACAGCAGAGCATACGGAGCCTCAAGTCCCACAGCGGTACCTACAGCAACGCCGATGACGTTCTGGAACACAGAAATAATACCGGCCGTCACCCAGTAGATCAGCAGCAGAATGCCGCCCTTGACCAGCAGCTTATAGCTGGCGCCCAGACCCACAGTGACGAAGAACGCGAGCATAAACACGTCCTGGAAGGAGTTGGTGAATGTAAAGGAAAAGGTTCCGGACATATGCCCAGCAAAGGTTACAAACATAAACAGGAATCCGCCAACCACAGGAGCGGGGATACAGTACTTGGTCAGAAAGCTGGCTTTGCGCCGAACAAAATAGCCGATCAAAAGCAGCACAGCAGCCATGGCCAACGTCATGGTGGAGTCGACCGTAATGTTCAAGACGTTATCTACCATTTCAAACGACATGATATCTTCTCCTTTTCTCTATGTTCTCTTCCTTTTTCAGGCTTTCCATCCTTTGGGGCGTCCCTCCCCCGCCTTTACCCAAAGGTCCTTATTTATTATATTAAATTATCACAAATTTTTCAATAGAAGCGCAAAGGTGTTTTTTGCAATCTGTTTAATAATTTTAATCAGAACAATGGTTTTTCCTCTTCCGAACGGGGTAGCTTTTCCTTGCCTCCGCCAGCCATGGCGATGTAGCGCTTGACACAGCTGGCATAGTAAATATTCTCCGTCCATACCAGCACCGGATAGGATCTGGCCGCCAGTCCCTGTACGGGTTTTGTATATATGCCGGAATCCGGCATGGTCTTGACAATGGACCTGGGCAGGTAGCTCACTCCAAATCCCGCCTGAACCAGCTGCATAGCCATGGGCGTATCGTAGCACTGGCAGACCACCTCCAGGGAAAATCCTGCCCGCTGGCACTCGTTTTTCAGGTTATTGCTATACCCCCACAAATCGTCACTGCGCAGCAGACACATGGGCACCCCTCTGAGCGCTTCGATGGGCACGCTGCTCTGCCCAGGGGCTGGGTCCGTCTGGCCATTCATCACCAGTTCCAGAGAATCTTCTCCTAAAATTTTCTCTCCCAGACCCGCCGCTTCTTCTGACTGGCTGCGCAGATAGAGCACATGGAGTTTTCCCCGGTTCAGATCATCAATGAGGTCATTGGGCGTACCCATCCGGATATAGAGCTCTACCTGGGGATACTCCCGATGATAGGCCTTTATGTGCTCCATCACCATAGGCAGATCGGAATAAATGACCCCCAGCTTCACCTGTCCCCGCAGACCTGCGTCCACATCACGGACGCTGTCCGCCATCATCCGCAGATTTTGAAACATCTGCTCACTCTGCTGGTAAAGGCACCGTCCCGCTTCTGTCAGCTCAATGCCCTTGTTTGTACGCAGGAACAGGCACACCCCCAGCTCATCCTCCAGCAGGGCCAGCTGACGGCTGATCGGCGGCTGGGCTACATGGAGTTCCCGTGATGCCCGGGAGATGCTTTTGGCCTCGGCTACTGCGGCAAAATATTCTAGCTGTCTGAAATTCATTGTTTTCACCATACCTTTAGTATATAGCGAACCGGTTTATACGTCATATTTTATTATATCAACTTTTGCAAAAAACACAAGCACACTTCTATCCCCTTCCGCTTTTTGTGCATATTTGCAGAAAAGCGGACAATCCCGGCCTCACGCCGAAATTGTCCGCATGTCAGTCACAGATTCGCTCCTGCCGTCCACCGTATCGTCTCCGGCCAAGTCTGCGGTTAGCAGGAACCAACATGATAAATGGCACCATAATCTTTTATTTTCGCCCGAAGGAAACCGGCAAACTGAGCGCTCTCCCCCGCCACCAGGTCTTTCTTCTGCAAGAGGGTGACTTTTTCCTTCCAGGTCAATAAAAACAGGTCCTTTGTCTCTGCCACAAAATCAAAATCAGGATAGGACGCGGCAGGTTTTCCCGCAATTTCCATACCGTTCTGCCCAAAATGTACTCGCGCAGAAGGCGGCATCGCAAACCCCTTCAGCAGCTTCTCAGCGGCCTGGTCAAAGCATGTTCTCTGCCTCTGACTTGCGCCCACAGCCCACAGCGTAAATACCCCCAGCAAAATACCTATGGCTCCTGCAATGAGCGGCACCCATAGGGTTTTAGGTTCCATCATCCCCGGAATCAGCAGCATGACCCCCATGACCGTCAACAAAACGCCGTATATGCGGTACCGTATACGCTGCCCCTTTGAGACCGTCTTTTTTCGTTTGTTCAACGTGTCCGTCACGCTCCACAACCTCGGGCACTGTGCCCTTGCCCGCAATTCCGTCCGCTTTTCCAGCGCTTCGCTCACCTGCCGCAGAAGCGACGGGTCACTATAGGGTGAAATTTGAAATACAAAGTCCATTGCAGGCTCTCCTTTCAGGCATGCAGAACGGAACGAGATCCAATCTTGGCGGTAAGTATAGCACAGAGAACCGTTGAACATAATAAAAAATTTCTGAAAAACTTTTAATTCTGCCCAGCCTCTTCCCCTGCGCCCCGTGCATCCAGGGCACGGCGTACCTGGGGCAGCCCGATTCCCACCAGCAAGCACCACACCAGCAACAGTCCCGCATACAGAGGTGTAAACCAGGGAAAGGTGGGGTCAGAGCCGCCGGAAAGGCGAGCAAATAGCTCCCCCAGCCGCCACAGGGGAATTCCGTAGGCCAGGGCGCTGAGCCCCAGCTGCTCCAGACAGATCACCAGCCAAATCAGCCCCAGGCCGGCGCACACCATCCGCTTGGGATGGAGGTGAAATCTCAGCGCACCGGACAGATACCACCCGCTGACCAGCGTCGGAAGCACCGCCGACACTGCCCCCACGAAAAGGGTACGCCCCGGGTGAGCATACAATGGAAATGCGCCTGAATCATTGCCAAACCCCACCGCCGCCAGCAGCAGATATAGTACAAACCAGCAAAGCTCCATCCACACCACACTGGTAAGCCAACACTCTGCTATATAGCGGGGCTCCAGTGCCTTCCGGCGCAGTCCTTCCGCCTGATAGGCTTTCTGCAGCCGGGCCGGGTCGCCCATCCGGGCAAGAACCTCCCGCCGCAGCTGCTCCTCCCCTGCGCCCGCCGCCCTTCGCTCTTGGATCAGAATCTCCATGTGCTCCCGCAGCTCCGCTTCCGTCCGGATGCGGTACGCTCCGGCTGGCACCTTTTTCAGGCATACTTTTATAAACTCATCCTGCCATGTCATCCGCCCCACGCTCCTTTCAGAATCCGCTCCATAGCCCGGGTATAGATCCCCCACTGCCGCTCCTTTTCCTCCAGCGCACCCTGTCCGGCCGGGGTAAGCCGGTAATACCGGCGTTCCCGGCCCCCAGCCTCCCGGGTATAGGATTGAATCAGCCCCCGGTCCTCCAGTCCATGAAGGAAGGGATAAAGGCTCCCCTGGCTCATGGCAAACACCTGCTCCGACAGCAGAGACATCTCCTGAATCAGTTCATAGCCGTACATATCCTTCCGGCTAAGCAATTTCAGCAAAATCAGCTCATGGCTTCCTTTGGTCAGCTCCTTATCCACTTTCATGCCGACACCTCTTTTCTAGAGGCATTATATACCTCTTGTTCCGATGTGTCAAGGAAATAAAAATACGCGGCCGCAAAGTTCGCTTTGCGGCCGCGTGGCGCAGAAGGGGGGATTCGAACCCCCGCACGGTGTTACCCGCCTACTCCCTTAGCAGGGGAGCCCCTTATAGCCACTTGGGTACTTCTGCATGGCTGTAAGTCTACGGATGGACGATTCAATTGTTGAGAGAAAAAGTGGCGGAGAGAGTGGGATTCGAACCCACGGCTCTTGCGAGTCACTGGTTTTCAAGACCAGCTCCTTAAACCACTCGGACATCTCTCCGACTCTTCTCCAAATCAGAGACGCTTGTTATCTTACCACCACAAGGCAGATTTGTCAAGAGAAACGGCCAAATTTTCTTTCAGGAGATGAAACCGCCGCGGCGGGTTGCGCCGCGGCGGTTTGGCTTCTTAGTAGAACTTCTTACGGTTCTTGCGGGCAGCCTCGGACTTCTTGCGGCGCTTCACACTGGGACTCTCGTAGTGCTCACGCTTGCGGACCTCGGCCAGCACTCCGGACTTGGCGCAGCTGCGCTTGAAGCGCTTCAGGGCGCTCTCCAGAGACTCGTTTTCTCTTACACGGACTTCCGACATTATATTTCCCTCCCTCCGGCGCGGCGGGATGATCCCGGCTCGCGTAAGGGCCATTTTTATGGCTTTAACAGTGGTATTATATTCGTTTTCTGTCTCGGTGTCAAGGGGAGAATTGTGAACGTGGTGTAAATTAGGCCTGGGGCTTGAAAATCAGGCTAACCAATTTACTCTTGACCACGATGGACTTTACCAGAGTCATGCCCTGGGCCAGCTTCTCCACCTTGGGCTCAGCCAAAGCGGCAGCCACGATCTCCTCATCCGAGGCCTCGGCGGGAACCACAATGTTGGCCTTCACCTTGCCGCTGACCTGAACGGCCATCTGAACGGTGGCGGTAACCGTCTTGCTCTCGTCGTACTCAGGCCAGGACTGGAGGCACACCTGTCCGCCGTAACCGGCCATCTCCCACAGCTCCTCGCACATATGGGGAGCGAAGGGGGAGAGCATGAGCAGCAGGGCCTTCATATCGCCCCGGCTGGCGCCATTGGCATAGAAATCATTCACCAGAGCCATGAGAGCGGCAATGGCGGTGTTGAACTTCATGGCTTCGATGTCCTCAGACACCTTCTTGATGGCCTTGTGGACGGCCTGCTCATTGGCGGGAGAATACTCCTCCCCCACATGCTCCTGCTCGGTGGCCAGGTTCCACACGCGGTCCAGGAAGCGCTTGCAGCCCTTCACGGCGTTGGCGGACCAGGCGGCAGCTTTCTCAAAGTCGCCGATGAACATGATATAGGTGCGCATGGTGTCCGCGCCGTACTGGTCAATGATGTCGTTGGGGTTGACCACGTTGCCGCGGCTCTTAGACATCTTCTCGCCGCCTTCGCCCAGAATCATGCCGTGAGAGGTGCGCTTCTGGTAGGGCTCCTTGGTGGGCACTACGCCGATGTCGTAGAGGAATTTATGCCAGAACCGGCTATAGAGCAGGTGCAGGGTGGTGTGCTCCATGCCGCCGTTGTACCAGTCCACGGGGCTCCAATACTCCAGAGCCTCCTTGGAGGCCAGAGCCTTGTCGTTGTGGGGGTCCATATACCGCAGGAAGTACCAGCTGGAGCCGGCCCACTGAGGCATGGTATCGGTCTCCCGCTTAGCAGGACCGCCACAGCAGGGGCAGGTGGTATTCACCCAGTCGGTCATCTTGGAGATGGGGCTCTCGCCGTCGTCGGTGGGCTCATAGCTCTCCACCTCGGGCAGCAGCAGGGGCAGCTGATCCTCGGGGACGGGCTGCCAGCCGCACTTGTCACACCAGATCATGGGGATGGGCTCGCCCCAGTAGCGCTGACGGGAGAACACCCAGTCGCGCAGCTTGTAGTTGACCTTGGCCTCGCCGATGCCCTTCTCCTCCAGCCACTTGGTGATGACGGGGATGGCATCCTTCACGGTCAGGCCGTTGAGGAACTCGGAGTTGACCAGGATACCGGTCTCGTCCTTGGCAGTGAAGGCGGCCTTCTGCACATCCTCGCCGCCGGAGACCACCTCGATGATCTCACAGCCGAACTTCTTGGCAAACTCCCAGTCGCGGTCATCATGGGCGGGAACGGCCATAATGGCGCCGGTGCCGTAGGTGGCCAAAACGTAGTCGGAGATGAAGATGGGGATCTCCTTGCCGTTGACCGGGTTCACGCCCTTCACGCCGTCCAGGCACACACCGGTCTTCTCCTTGTTGAGCTCGGTACGCTCCAGATCGGACTTGGAAGCGGCCTCCTTCTGGTAAGCCACAACCTCGTCGGCATTGTTCAGCTTGCCGCTCTCCAGCCAGCCCTTCACCAGCTCATGCTCGGGGGACAGTACCATATAGGTGGCGCCGAACAGGGTGTCGGGACGGGTGGTAAAGACCACGATGTCCTCGCCGGTGGTGGCCTTGAAGGTGACCTCGGCGCCGGTGGAACGGCCGATCCAGTTGCGCTGCTGGATCTTCACCCGCTCGATGAAATCCAGGCCGTCCAGATCGTCAATGAGCCGCTGGGCATAAGCAGTGATCTTCAGCATCCACTGGCTCTTCTCCTTGCGGATAACGGGGGCGCCGCAGCGCTCACACACGCCCTCCACAACCTCCTCGTTGGCCAGCACGCACTTGCAGGAGGTACACCAGTTCACGGGCATGGTGGTCTTGTAGGCCAGGCCGTGCTTGTAGAGCTGGAGGAAAATCCACTGGGTCCACTTGTAGTAGCTGGGGTCGGTGGTGTCCACCACCCGGTCCCAGTCGAAGGAGTAGCCCAGCATATGAAGCTGCTTGGTGAAGTTGGCAATGTTGTCCTTCGTCACCTTGGCAGGGTGAATGTGGTTTTTGATGGCGTAGTTCTCCGTGGGCAGGCCGAAGGCATCAAAGCCGATGGGGAACAGGACGTTATAGCCGTCCATGCGCTTCTTCCGGGCCACCACGTCCATGGCGGTGTAGGGCCGGGCATGGCCCACGTGCAGGCCGTTGCCGGAGGGATAGGGGAACTCCACCAGGCCGTAAAATTTCGGCTTGCTGGTGTCGCCGGTCTTGCAGGCGAAGGTCTTTTCCTCTCTCCATTTGGTCTGCCACTTTTTCTCAATGGCGGTGAAATCGTACTTCAAATTCATCACGCTTTCCTGTATTTCTTCACCGGCCCCCGGCGGGCCTTCCGCACACGGGAGAAGCCGGAGCATATGATACT
>CALWYG010000065.1 GCA_944385695.1 uncultured Oscillospiraceae bacterium
TCCACGCCACCGAGATCATTCCCGCCGAGGAAGTGCCCCAGCTGCTGGCCACCGATCCCAACCTGATCGCCACCCCCATTGCCGGCACCAAGTACCTGGACTTCAACGTGGACCGGGATGTGGTGAACAACGTGCTGGTGCGCCGAGCCCTGACCCTGGCCATCAACCGCAAGGAGATTACCGACCAGATCACCCGCTCCGGTGAGACTCCGGCCACCGGCTATCTGCCCATCAGCAGCCAGAAGACCGACGGCACCTCCTACCGCGAGGTGGACGCCAACGGCCTGCCTGAGCCCGCTTACGGCATTTCCTGCGACTCCGCCGATGTAGAGACCGCCCAGGCCCTGCTGGCCGAGGCCGGTTACCCCAACGGCGAGGGCTTCCCCCAGCTGGAGCTGCTGTACTACACCGGTGAGAGCGACAAGAAGGTGTGTGAGGCCATCCAGCAGATGTGGAAAGAGAACCTGAACATCGATGTGCAGCTGCGCAACGAGGACAAGAACGTGGCCCTGCAGACCAAGCGGGACGGCAAATATGACATCAGCCTGTCCGGCTGGAGCGCGGGCTACTATGACGCCAGCCAGATGTTTAAGCAGTTTAAGCTGGATGCCGGCTGTATGGCCCAGTGGCGCTACGCCGAGGATGCCAGCGCTCCTCACGACCACACCCTGAACCCCGGCCAGGAGCCCTTTGAGAAGACCTACCAGGCGGCTATGGCGGCCCAGGGTACCGAGCGCGACCAGCTGTGGACCGAGTGCGAGGAGTACCTGATGGAAGATATGCCCGTATGTCCCCTGTACTACTACGTGTTCAAGGCCCTGATCAACGAGGACGTGGTAAGCGGCATTCAGATCACCAAGGGCGGCAACTGGATCTTCAGAAATGCAGAACTGATCGCCTAAGCGTATGGACATTGGGGGTGCCCACCCGACCGGGCACCCCCAATCTTTCCTAAAAGGAGGGCTACTATGATTCGTTACATCATCAAACGTGTGATCGCCGCCCTGATCACCATCTGGTTTATTATGACCCTCACCTTTATCCTGATGAATGTCATCCCCGGCAGCCCCATCTCAACAGATAAAGTGTACGACGTGACCCTTCAGGCCGCTCTTGAAGAGAAATACGGCCTGAACGACCCCTGGTACGAGCGCTATATAAAATACTTGGTGGACTACGCCCACGGGGATTTCGGCATGTCTTATTTGAAGGTTGGTCTTTCCACCAATGAGATCATCGGCGCAGGCTTTCCCTACTCTTTGCGCATTGGAATTTATTCCTCTTTTTTGATTGTTATTTTTGGGGTTTTGGCGGGAATTTTGGCCGCCCTGCGGCAAAACAAGCTGGTAGACCGCTTCCTTATGGTTCTGTCCACTTTGGGCTCCACCATCCCCAGCTTTGTCTTTGCCACGCTTTACCTCTTCCTATTCAGTAAAATACTGGGACTGGTTCCTGCCTTTGGCGTAACCCAGTGGAAAGGCTACATCGGTCCCGTTTTGGTGACGTCCGTGTTTTCCATGGCTTTCGTCACCCGCCTGATGCGCACCTCCATGATTGAGGAGCTCAATCAGGACTACATCCGTACTGCCCGGGCCAAGGGAATCTCAGAGTTCAAGGTCATCACCAAGCACGCTATGAGAAACGCCATCCTTCCCGTGGTCACTTATATCGGCCCCATGGTAGCCATGGTGGTCACCGGCTCTTTCGTCATTGAAAAGGTGTTCGGCATTCCCGGTATCGGCAGCCTGTTCACTTCCAGCGTTCTGAGCCGGGATTACACGCTGATTATGGGAATCACGGTGTTCTTCGCCGTGTTCCTGGTTGTCTGCACCTTGATCGTGGACATTCTGTATGTCTTTGTCGATCCCAGGATCAAATACGACTAAGGGGGGTATCGCAATGGAGCAAAATATACCTCAAATTTCCCCTGAGCTGTGGAAACCGCTGGAGGCCGGGGAGAAGGATTCTGAAAAAATCGAAAAACCCAGTCTCACCTTTCTCCAGGACGGCTGGCGGAGGCTGAAAAAAAATAAAACCGCCATGGTATCCATGGTGCTGATCCTGCTGCTCATCCTGGGTGCAATTCTCATTCCCTATTTTTGGCCCTATAGCTATGAAGAGCAGACGCTGACTCTATCCAACACTCCGCCTTTTCTGGACATCTATCCTCTCAACGACGACGCCAACAACATCTGCATCTTCATTACCCAGAGTTACGACGTGATCGAGGTCACTCCAGACGGGGAGCTGCTGCAGCTGCTCCAGCCTGATTACAAGGATGTAATTGGCCGCAAGAGCACCTACGACCTCAATGGAAAACAGTTGGTCATCGACTACAGCCTCTATACCCAGGCGCTGAAGGAATATAACGCCCTGGAGAAGAAATACGGAGAGGACGGCTCCGTCTCTGCCACCGAGGCCGACTATCTCACCACCTACTTTGGTGAGGACGCCGCCGACACCACCGTCTCCGTCCTGGAGGCCAAGAACATTCTGGAAGAAAAAATTGACAAGTGCAGCATCACCTATGACGGAAACAAACTGACGGAATCCAAGTCCGTTCACAACAAGACGTTTGTGCTGGGCAGCGACTCTCTGGGCCGCGACCTGTTTATCCGCGTGGTCTACGGCGCCCGGGTTTCTCTGACGGTGGGTGTTGTGGCCGCTCTGGTCAACTTCCTCATCGGCGTGTTCTACGGCTGCTTCTCTGGATACAAGGGCGGCAACGTGGATACGGTGATGATGCGCATCGTGGACGTCATCGACTCTGTCCCTATGACTTTGTATGTAATCCTGATTATGGTGATCATCGGCTCCGGCATGGCCTCCATTATTTTGGCCCTAGGTCTGACGTACTGGGTACGCATGGCCCGCATTGTCCGCGGGCAGGTTCTCAGCCTGAAAAACAGCGAGTTCGTCCTGGCCGCCCGGACCCTGGGAGCCTCCACCGGCCGTATCTTTGTCAAGCACCTGATCCCCAATATGATGGGTACCATTATGGTAGCCATCGCCATGCAGATCCCCAACGCCATCTTTACCGAGGCATTCCTCAGCTTCATCGGTCTGGGTGTCTCTGCACCCATGGCCTCCTGGGGCACGTTGTGTAACGACGCGCTGGCCAGCATCTATGTGTACCCCTATCAGCTGCTGATCCCCGCGGTGGCCATCTCTGTGACCATCCTGGCTCTCAACCTGTTCAGCGATGGCCTGCGGGATGCCTTTGACCCCAAACAGAGAAAGTGAGGTGGACACCTTGTCACAACCGCTATTGGAAGTTAAACACCTTCGTACCTCTTTCTTTACCCATGTGGGCGAGGTGCAGGCCATCCGGGATATCAGCTTTTCTGTAGACCGCGGAGAATTCATTGGGATCGTGGGAGAATCCGGCAGCGGAAAGAGCGTTACGTCCTTGTCCATCATGCAGCTGCTCCAGTACCCCGGCCGGGTGACCGGAGGCGAGATCTATTTTGACGGGGAAGACCTGCTGAAAAAGGACAAGCGGGAAATGCGCAAAATCCGGGGCAACCGGATCTCCATGTGCTTCCAGGACCCCATGACCGCTCTAAATCCCATGTACACCATTGGAAATCAAATTAACGAGGTGCTTCAGGAGCACCAGAAGCTTTCCCGAGCGGAAGCCACGGCAAAAACGGTGGAAATGCTTGAAATGGTGGGCATCCCCGACCCCAGCGCCCGGGTACGCAGCTATCCCCACGAATTTTCCGGCGGTATGCGCCAGCGGGCCATGATTGCTATGGCCCTTGCCTGTCAGCCCGAGCTGCTCATCGCCGACGAGCCCACCACAGCCCTGGACGTGACCATCCAGGCCCAGGTACTGCGGCTGTTGAAGAAGCTTCAGGATCAAACCGGCACCTCCATCATTCTCATTACCCACGACCTGGGCGTAGTAGCCAGTTCCTGCAGCCGCATCATCGTCATGTACGGGGGACAGATCATGGAAACCGGCAAGGTCTCCGACATTTTCTACTTCCCCCGCCACCCCTATACCATGGGACTGCTGAAATCCATTCCCAAGGTGGGCCAGGGGAACCAGCGCCTGGAGTCCATCCCGGGCACCCCGCCGGACATGCTCAACCCCCCCAAGGGCTGTCCCTTTTACCCCAGATGTGAATTTGCCATGCAGGTATGCAGGGAGCAGTCCGTACCGGAATTCCAGGCCGGTGAGGAGCACTGCGTGCGATGCTGGCTGTGTCATCCCGAAGCGCCCAAGCCGGAAAAATACCTGAATCAGAAGGGAGGCATCCGGAATGGCTGAGCATCTGGTGGAAGTAGAAAATTTAAAAATGTATTTCAAAAAAGTCACCGGTATCCTCTAGCGCAAGACAGCCTACATTAAGGCAGTGGACAACATCTCCTTCACCATCGACAAGGGCGAAACATTCGGCCTGGTGGGAGAGTCCGGCTGCGGCAAAACCACTACCGGACGCACCATTATCCGCCTCTACGACCCCACCGACGGCACCATCCGCTATGACGGCCAGGATGTTACGCATCTGAGTCCCAAGGAATTTATGCCCTACCGCAAACGGATGCAGATGATTTTTCAGGACCCCTACGCTTCCCTCAACGCCCGGATGACGGTGTCGGATATTGTAGGCGAGCCCCTGGACATCCACCATCTGCGCACCGGAAAAGAACGCGAGGAATATATCATGGCCCTGCTCAACCGGGTTGGGCTGAACAAAGACCATGCCAGCCGCTATCCCCATGAGTTCTCCGGCGGTCAGCGCCAGCGGGTTGGCATCGCCCGGGCTTTGGCGGTCAATCCGGAATTCATCATCTGTGACGAACCCATCTCCGCCCTGGACGTGTCCATTCAGGCCCAGGTGGTCAATATGCTGAAAGACCTTCAGGAAGAATTTGGCCTGACCTACCTGTTTGTAGCCCACGACCTGTCCATGGTGCGGCATATCTCCGACCGGGTGGGCGTCATGTACCTGGGAAGCCTGGTGGAGGTGGCCCCCACAGAGGAACTGTATCAGAATAACCTCCACCCCTATAGCAAGGCGCTCCTCTCCGCCATCCCAATCGCCGATCCAGACAAGGCAGCCCAGAGCCAGCAGATCATTTTGGAGGGTGAGGTACCCAGTCCCCTCAATTCCCCCACCGGCTGCAAGTTTGCCAGCCGTTGTCCCTACGCAAAGCCCATCTGTACGGAGCAGGCTCCTCCCCTGAAAGATGTAGGGGGCGGCCACTGTGTGGCCTGTTATCTCGTATAGGAGGGAAAAGGAGGCCATTTCAAGATGAACCTACAAAAGGCAAAAGACGCTTTGTCGCAATTTCCGCGGTTGGAGCTGGGAACACTGCCCACCCCCCTGCACAGGATGAGCCACCTGCAGGCCAAGCTGGACACCAGCCTTCCCCTCTACATCAAGCGGGATGATCTGACCGGCCTGGGCCCTGGCGGAAATAAGGTCCGTAACCTGGAATACCTGCTGGGAGACATGGTGAAACAGGGCGGCGATATCGTCCTGGCATCCGGGAAAAACCAGTCCAACTTATGTGCCCTTACTGTGTCCGCCTGCTGTAAGGCTGGCCTGGACTGCATCATTTTTCATAACGACCAGCCCCCCCTTCAGCAGACAGGCAACCAACTGCTCAACCACCTGTCCGGCGCCCATCTGGAGTACATTGGGTCGGTCACAGACCAGGAACGCGAAGAATACGTGGCACAATACGCCCAGCGCCTGCAGCAGCAGGGGCGGCAGCCCTATATCATCAAAAACGGCGCCTCCACCGCATTGGGCGCTTTAGGCTATGTCCACGCTATGGTGGAGCTGTGCCAGCAGTGCCAACAGCAGGAGCTGACCCTCCGCCACCTCTTTGTCCCCGGCGGGAACGGGGGACTGGCCGCAGGCACCATCTTCGGCGCGGCCCTGACCCAGGCTCCGTTCCATGTCCACGTCATCACCGTGGAGCATGAGGTCCCCATTCTCAAAAAGATTCTGGAAGACTTCCTCCAGGAGATTGTCCAGCTCACCGGCCAGTTGGATGGCTTTGATTTTGACCAGGTATATACAGTACATGGGGAATACCGGGGACAGGGCTGGGCCAAATCCACGCCTGAGTGCATCCAGCAAATCTATGACCTGGCCAGAATTGAAGGAATTTTTGTGGAGCAGGTCTATACCAGCAAGACCCTGTATGGTATGGTAGATATGGTCAGAAAGGGTCTGGTGGACACCAACGCCTGTTATCTTCACACAGGCGGATTCGGTGCCCTGTTCAGTCAGTTCTAAAAGGGGGCGTCAATATGGCTCTGGTCGCCAGAACCTACCGAGGCTCGGTCCCCGATCTGGAACACCACGGGCGCATCGCCGTATCAGACTGGGACGGAAACATTCTTTTCCACTATGGCGATCCCTGTGCGCTCACCTTTGCCCGCTCAGGGGCAAAGCCCATGCAGGCGGTAGCCCTTTGTGAAAGCGGCGCTCTGGAGGAATATGGCATTACTCCACAGGAGCTGGCTGTCATCTGCGCCTCCCACAACGGGCAGCCTGAGCATGTGGCCCTGGTGGATGGGATCCTCCGCAAGGCGGGCCTGTCTGCCCAGGACCTGCTATGTGGAGCCCAATATCCCATCCATGAGGAAACAAAGCGGGATATGATCCGCCGGGGCCTGCCCCCCGACTGTCTGCACTGTGACTGCTCCGGCAAACACGCTGGAATGCTGCTCACCGCAAAGCACTACGGCGAGGATTTAAGCGCTTATGCAAACCCCGACAGCCCAACCCAGCAGCGCATCATCCAGATCATCTGCCATCTGTGCGGCTGCTCTCCCCAGGAAATTATCCAGGCGGTAGACGGCTGCGGCGTCCCGGTCCACGCCCTGCCCCTGTTCAAACTGGCTCAGGGCTATGCCCGTATGTCCCGCCCGGATGCGTTGGGAGAAGTGCGAAGCCGGGCGGTAAGCCAAATTGTTTGCGCCATGACCGAATACCCCTTTGAAGTGGCCGGGACAGGGCGGCTTTGTACCGCGCTGATGCGCTCGTTTGGATCGCGCCTGTTCAGCAAGTCCGGCGCCGGCTCCTTTTACGGAATCGGGCTGCGGGATCGGGGCATCGGCATCGCAGTCAAGCTGGAGGACGGCTGTTCAGAGTTTATGCCCGGCGTGGTCCTGGAGCTTCTCACCCAGCTGGGTGTGATCTCCAGAGCCGAGTGGTCCCAGCTGGAGGACTGTTGGGACCCCAACATCTATAACCACCACCGACAGATCGTAGGACACAGGGAAATCCGTTTTTCCCTGTGTCCCAAGTGAAACGCACACAGGAGGCACACCGGTATGACGCTAGATCATGTCAAATATTTTGCTGTCCCTCTTCCGGAGGACATCCAGCGCCAGGAGGATGCGGGCTTTTTCCAGAAGGCCCGGGAGCTCATCAACCAAAGGCTCTCCGGCCCCGTCCCCCAGGCTCTGCGGGAGCGGCTGGAGCTGGAGCTGCTGCGCATTCCCCAGCTTGAGGGGGAGTATCCTTTCTCCTACGAGCAAGCGCTGCACATGCTCACAGAGGAGATTCGCGACTTTACCAAGGCGGAATTCGATGCGCTGATGGATGAAAATCAGCTGGATTGGATTTATCGGGAGGGAAAGCCCTATTTTGTCCGCCATTTCCATGAAAACCTGCGCAAAGTCCGTCATCCCGTTACCCAGCGGCTCATCGTCCCTGACGATCCCAAAGCCGCGCAGAAGCAGCAGGATGTTCTCAATGAAAATATGCGCTATATGAAGGAGCACGGCCAAACCGCCTACCGCTTCCGGATCCGCTCTGAACTGAAGATTCTGGAGGACAAGGTGCCCGGCGCCCCCATCACCGTACACCTTCCCATTCCCAACGCGGGCCCTCAGGTACGCAATATCCAGCTGCACCACATGTCCCCCAACGGAATTGTCGCGCCCGAGGAGTCTGCCAGCCGGACCGTCTGCTTCCAAAAAAATTTGGAGGAGGGGGATGTGTTTTTCGTGGAATACAGCTACGAAAACCATCTGACCTATGTGGAGCCAGACCCTGAGCTGGCCAGTCCCCAGCAGCCCAGCTTCTGTCTGGAGGAACAGGCCCCCCATATCCTCTTCACGCCGCTGATTCGCTCGCTGTGTCAAGAGATCGTAGGAGACGAAACCAATCCTATCCGCAAGGCCAAGCTGATCTATGACTATCTCACCAGCCATGTGCGCTACTCCTTTGTCCGGCGGTACAGCACCATTGTAAACATTCCGGAATATGCCGCCGTCAATCAAAAGGGCGACTGCGGGGTACAGGCGATCCTGTTCGTCACCCTGTGCCGCTGCTGCGGAGTCCCCGCCCGGTGGCAGTCCGGACTTTTCGCCGCCCCCTACGCCATCGACGGCCACGACTGGGCTCAGTTCTATGTGGAGCCCTACGGATGGCTGTATGCGGACCTCTCCTTTGGAGGCAGCGCATACCGCCTGGGCAACGAGGAGCGCCGCCAATTTTACTTCGGCAATCTCGATCCCTTCCGTATGCCGGCCAACCTGGCGTTCCAGCACGAGTTCATGCCGCCCAAAAAGCATATGCGCCGGGACCCCACGGACAATCAGTATGGGGAGTGCGAGTATGAGGACCACCCCCTCCTGTTCCACGAGTATCAGTGTACCCACACCATACTGGAGCTTGAGCAGATTATTTGACGGGAGGGAAGTATATGAAAGTATTTGTCAGCGCCGATATAGAGGGCGTGGCCGATCTGGCCTCTTTTGTGGAGGCAGGGCAGGACAACCCTCAGCTCTATACCCGTGGCATGGAGCAGATGAGCCGGGAAGTAGCCGCCGTGTGCCGGGGCGCAGTGGCCGCCGGCGCCCAGTTGATCACGGTAAAGGACGCCCACGGCGCAGGGCTGAACATTTTTCACGAATACCTCCCCGAGCAGGCGGAGCTGATCCGAGGCGAGATGCGCAGCCCCTATTCCATGATTGGCGGAATCGATCCCAGCTACGACGCACTCCTTTTTGTGGGCTACCATGACGCCGCCGGCCAGCCCGGCAATCCCATGTCCCACACCATCAGCAGCCGCCGGATTCGAGAGGTCACCATCAACGGCGTGCCCGCCGGGGAATTTCACATCTTCTCCTACGCAGCCGCTGATTTGGGCGTGCCCACAGCCATGATTTCCGGAGATGCCGCCATTTGTGAAAAGGCCAAGGCCGTGCAGCCCGCTATCGAGACGGTGGCCACCAAACGGGGCGAGGCCGCCGCGGTGGTCAGCCTCCACCCCAAAACGGCCGAGCGCCTGCTGGAGGAAGGGGCCCGGCGGGCCCTCAGTGGAGATTTGAACCGCTACCGCTACCCGCTGCCCGGCCAGTTCCGGGTCACGGTATCCTATCAAAAGCACTACGACGCAGCCCATGCCTCCCATTACTTCAACACCAGGCGTCTGGATGGACACACCGTAGAATTCCATGCCGACGACTATAAAGAGGTTCTGCGCTTTTTCCACTTTGTATTATAATTAAGATACCTATATCCCGGAGTTCAGGCCCGTCCAGCTCAGGCCCGCTGTGCACCGGGACCCAGGTTCTGAGTTTATCTTGAGGAGGCTATGCGCCATGAAATCTTTTCCCAACCGACTGAAACTGGCCAATCTCCCCACTCGGATCGAAAAGCTTCACCGTTTTTCCCAGCAGCTGGGCATCAATGTCTATGTGAAGCGGGACGATATGACCGGGACGGAGTGGTCGGGCAACAAGATCCGTAAGCTGGAGTTCTCCGTGCAGGAGGCCCTGGATCAGGGCGCCGATACACTGATTACCTGCGGAGGTCTTCAATCCAACCACTGCCGGGCCACCGCCGCCGTGGCTGCCCGGCTGGGCCTCCACTCCTGCCTGCTCCTGCGCACCGAGGACAACGCCCCGCCCCTTGACGGCAACTACCTGGTAGACCGGCTCCTGGGCGCAAAGATCCGCTTTATCTCCCAGGAGGATTACAGAACCCGCCGGGGCGAGGTGATGCAAGAGCTGGCCGAGGAAGCTGCCCGGGCCGGACACAAGGCCTATATCATCCCGGAGGGGGCCTCCAACGGCATCGGCACCTTCGGCTACCTCTCCTGTATGCAGGAAATCGCAGAGCAGGAGCGCGAAATGGGAATTACCTTCGACACCATGGTCAACGCGGTAGGCTCCGGAGGTACACTGGCCGGTCTGGTGCTCGCCAACCGCCTCTATAAGCTTGGCAAGCGCGTGGTAGGCGTCAATGTATGTGACGATGCCCACTTCTTCCAGCACCGTGTCTCTGAGATCGTTTCTGAGGCCGCCGCCTACCTGGAGCAGCCCCTGTCGGTGCAGCCTCAGGAGGTGGAAATTCTGGACGGCTATGTGGGCAGAGGCTACGCCCTGAGCCGGAAAGAGGAGCTGGACTTCATCCGGGACTTTGCCCAGCTGGAAGGTCTGGTGCTGGATCCGGTGTACACGGGCAAGTGCATGTACGGCTTTACCAACGAGGTACGCAAAGGCAGCTTCCGAGACAGCAAGAACGTGTTGTTTATCCATACCGGCGGTCTGCTGGGTCTGTTCCCGGTAAGGGACCAGTTTGAATGGTGAGGAGACGGTGGCATGAATTATATTGATTTCCATGTGGATACCCTGTACCGGCTTTTTTACCGGGCAGAGGACGAGCAGGGGGACCTGTGTCAGAACAACTGTCAGGTGGACCTTGCCAGACTGATGGGCAGCGGCTATACAGGCCAAATATTTGCCTGTTTCCTGGACCTGGCAAAGACGCCCCGGTTCGCAACCCCCTATCAGGACGTGCTGGCCATGATCGATCTTTTTGACCAGCAGCTTGCCCAGTATGGAGACAAGGTGCGCTTTGCCGACAATTACGCCCAGTATGAAGCCAACCGCAGGCAGGGGCTATTATCCGCCTTTCTCTCTCTGGAGGAAGGGGGCGTGCTGGAGGGGGATCTCTCCCGGCTGGACACCCTGTATCAGAGGGGCGTCCGGGTGATGAATCTGACCTGGAACCACGAAAACTGCCTTGGATTCCCTCATCGTCCCCCGGAATTTCAGTCCAAAGGTCTCACCTCTTTTGGTCTGGAGACGGTAGAGCGCATGGACGAACTGGGCATGGTGGTAGACGTATCCCATTTGTCTGACCAGGGCTTTTGGGACGTAATCCGCTGCGGAAAGCGTCCCTTTATGGCCACTCACTCCAACGCCAGAGCTATTCGGAATGTGAGCCGCAATCTCACCGATGAAATGATCCGCGCCCTGGCTGATCGGGGCGGTATCATGGGATTAAATTTTTATTCCGATTTCCTCTCTCCCGAGCCCACCGGCCGGGTAGAGCACATGGTGCAGCACCTGCGTCACATCATGAACCAGGGCGGCGAGCAAATCGTCGGCCTGGGCACGGACTTTGATGGGATGGATACCACGCCTGAAATCCAGCATGTGGGGCAGATTTCCCTCCTGGTCCAGGCCATGGAAAAAGCAGGCTTCACCGCTCGCCAAATCGAGGGCATCTGTTTCCGCAACGGGGAGGATTTTTTCCGGCGCTATTGGGGTGCCTGACCGTCGTCCGAGGAGTTGGAACCAGCTGGCCGGCCACCTGTTCAGCCAGCTTTTCCAAACCTTTGATGGAACTATGGCTCCTTTCCTTCTCTTTGCCCCCCATACCATCCCCCTGTTCTGTGTCTTCGTACCCCGGGCACAGAACAGGGGGATTTTTACATGGTCTCCGGCCCGCCTTTCAAGGCTCTTTTTACCAAAAAACCGCTGAAATCAAATGATTTCAGTGGTTTTCTTTGTTTTCAATTTTTCCCGGTTTCTTCTGCACTTAGGTTCGCCCCAGCACAGCGGACACAGGGATTTCGGCCGCTTACATAAAAAGCAACCCTTCACTCCCAGCACAAGTCCCTGTATGGAAACACTTTTCCTTACTTGTTATTGGAATAATCGATGAGGATCTTTTTGCAGCTTTCGCAATTGTAAGCAGTCACTGCAGCACCAGAAAACATACCCTCTTCATCTGCTACACAATGAACTGGAAAACTGCTGTTGAGACATTTAACGAGAGACGCCTGGCTATTTGGGAAAATATGCCTCACGATGTGTATGACCTGAGTAACGGCGTGGTTCCCGGCGACACCAATGTGTACGGACAATATGTTATGACCGCCCTGTACGCCGATTCGGAAATGCGCACCCTCTGCGATGAGATCCTGTTCTATCTGGTGGAGACCGCCAAGGAGGGCAATGTTGATCTGAATACCCTGGTCCGCTATGCCAAGAACCTTCTGGACTATAAGGCCAAGTTCTTTACCTTCACCGGCGTTCCCATGGCCGGCGAACTGCTGAACATGTACATCGAGGCCCTGGATTCCGTGGAAAACCTGGACGAGCTCATCAAGCTGACCGAGGCGGCGCTGATGTACTTCAACCGCCACCACATGTGGGTTGACCTGATTATTCCCTGGGGCGTGTTTAACGGCTTTGCCAAGCAGGATTTCTCCAAATACCTGTAATCTGCATCCCAATGGCCGATCTCTCCCGCATAACATGCTTACAGATCGGTCAGACAAGAGAGTGAGAGCCTCCGGCGTGGGGGGCTCTCACTCTCTTATTTTATTCTCGCTTCTTTGCTCTTTGAGAAGGCTGCCCACAGGCCTTTGTCCCGCCTCTTCCCTCTATGCGCCTTCTCATTCATTTGGACATGGCAATACCCCCTAATGCAGGGGTTTTCCTTCCTGCATTAGGGGGTATTTTATCGGTTATTCTCCAGTTTTATTTACACACACAGGGGGTTCTGCTGCCCCACAGCTCAGCGCTGGGAGACGTACTTGTGCAGGGTCTTGCGAACGGCGCCGGGGCCGGCATAGAGCTCGGCCACCATGCCTTCGATCTTCTCGCCCAGGCCAACCTGGTATAGGTCCACGCCAAACACATCCTCCCGGCTGTACAGCTTCTTCAGGCAGCTCAGGTCCTGCTCTCCCTCTTTGACTTCCAGAGGAGCCACGATGGCCTGCAGTTCCTCCAGCAGGGGATCGGGAGAGGGCTCAAAGGCCTTGCCGTTGTCGTCGATGCCCTTTAGGTAGCGGGCATAGCCGGCCAGAACCAGGGGGATCAGGACCAGCTCGTCCTTATTCAGCCCCTTGGCCTCATAGGCCTTGATGGTCTCGCCAAAGCGGATGGGCAGCTTCTGAGAGGTGTCCGTGGCGATGCGCTGAGGTGCGTCTGGCATGAAGGGGTTGGGCAGACGCTTGTTCAGCACCGCGCCGATGAAGTCGGCGGGCTTGAGCACGCCGGGGTCCACCACAACCGGCATAGCCTCGATGTAGCCCATCTTGGTAATCAGGCCGCAGATGTCCTCATCCTTCATCTCCGCGGAGATGAGGGTGTAGTCCAGAAGGCAGCCATAGATGGACATGGCGGTGTGCAGGGGGTTGAGGCAGGTGCAGACCTTCATCTTCTCCACCTTGTCCACAGTCTCCCGGTCGGCATACAGCACTCCGCCCTTCTCCAGGGGAGGACGGCCGTTGGTATACTTGTCCTCAACGACCAAATACTCGGTCTCCTCGGCGTTGACAAAGGGGGCCGTGTAGGTGTGCTTCTCGGTGATGATGGTATAGTTGTCCTCAAAACCGTCCTCTTCCAGCATCTTCTGGACCTGGGCATCGGGGCGGGGCGTAATCTTATCAATCATGCTCCAAGGGAAGGTGACCTTGGTCTCATCCTGGAGATAGTTCAGGAATCCCTGGGGGGCCAGACCGGCCTTGACCCAGCTCTCGGCATAGGCCAGAGCGGCCTGCTTTACCTTGTCGCCGTTGTGGGAGCAGTTATCCATGCTCTGCACGGTAATGGGAGCAGCCCCAGCCTGGAAGCGCTCCAGAAGGAGGGCAGCCACCTTGCCCATGATGAGCTGAGGCTTCAGCCCCCGCTCCAGATCGGCAGGAGAGACGGAGTAACCCTTTTCGGTGATGGTGAAGCTCACCATCTGCAAAGAGAGATTGCGGAAAATTTCTACCAGCCGGGCCCAATCAGCGTTAAACTGGGGGTCCGCCTTCAGACTCTCGGTAACAGAAGCCACAACTCGCTTCTCAATGGAGCCGTCAGACTTGAGCAGCACCAGCAGGCTCATGTTGTCATAGGGAGCATAGGCCTTGTCAATGATTTCATAGTCAAAGCCCTCGGCCACAATGACGCCCCGGTCATACTCCCCCGCATCCAGCACACCCTGGAGCAAAGCGGCGGGAAAGGCCCGGAAAATATTTCCCGCACCGAAGTGAATCCAGGTGGGCTCGTCATGGGTCTTCTTGCGAACGGCCTCCAGGTCAAACTTGGGGAGCTCATAGCCCTTGTCCGCCCACTGCTTGGCGTCGTAGGTGCCGACTTGAATTTCAGACAGTTTCACGATAACAGCCCGCTCTCTTTCTGCTTTTCCTGGTCCAGCTTGTCCAGCATGTCCCCGATACCCC
>CALWYG010000066.1 GCA_944385695.1 uncultured Oscillospiraceae bacterium
AGCGCCTGGTGGTTCTCCTACGGCCTGCCCGTTCTGGCGGTGCTCCTGGCCCTGTTCGGGGTCTACGCCCTGGTCCGTCGCAAGCAGGGCAGCCATGCCCTCCGGTCGGTGTTTGACCACTATCAGGTCCAGTCTCAGGAGGATCTGCTCGCCCTGGTCCGGGACTATACCGCCCGCTGCCAGCGCTGCGAGGAGGCCGCCCAGCAAGCCAGGACCATCCGGGGCACCCTCAACGACCGGAAGGCCCGCCGGGAAAACAGCTGGACGGACATCCTTCACTTTGTCCACACCTTTGCTCCGGAAGTGCAAAATGAATTTGGCTGCTCCGCCGCTCTGTCCCGGGCCCTGAACCTGGAACATGAACTCACTTCTGCCCGGGACCGGGTGGAGGAGCGCCGGCGGCGGCTGGAGGATCTGGCCGCCCAGGGCGGACGGGAAGCGGACGGCTCCAGCGTGCCCTCCGCCCCCCAGCACACTCCGGAAGAGACCCGCCAGGCCCTGGAACAGGTGTCCCGCCGTTGGGAACAGGCGGACCAGGCGCTCAACCGTGCCCGGGGCAAGCTCTCCGCCCTGGGCAATGCCCCTGATCTTCCCCAACCCTGTCCGGTCCCTCAGCGCTCCCCGGAAGAGACCCATCAGGCCCTAGAACAGGTGCTGCTGCGCCTGGATGGGCTGCGCACCCGTCTGAATCAGGCGCAGGGTGCCCTGAAGTCCATGGGAGACCCTGCCGTTCTCTCCGCCCGCCAGGAGGAGCTCTCCCAATCTCTGGCCCGGCGGACCCTGGAGTACGATGCCCTGGAGCTGGCTATGAAAACCATGGCCGAGGCCAACGCCCGCCTTCAGGAGCGCTTTTCCCCCGAGCTCAACCGTCTGGCCGGGGAGTATCTGGCCCGGCTGACCGACGGGCAATACCAGTCCGTCAGTCTGAGCCGCGAGCTGGAGGGCTCAGTCCGGGGCAGGGAGGAGCTGCTGCCTCACAGCGCGCTGTACCTCTCCCGGGGTACGGCGGATCAGCTGTATCTGGCCGTGCGTCTGGCCATCTGCTGCCTGTGCCTGCCGGAGCGCCCCCCCATTTTTCTGGATGACGCGCTCACCGCTTTTGATGAGCGTCGCCTTCAGGCAGCTTTAAAGCTGCTGCGGGAGCTGGGACAAGAACAGCAGCTTCTGCTGTTTTCCTGCCACCGGCGGGAGCAGGCGCTGATGAAGGACGTCCCCGGCGTAACCTGCCTGGAGCTTTAGCGGGTTGCATTCCCGGGGATAACCCGGTATAATACCCTTACATCCTCATTCCCATAAGGAGGCCCCATTGATGGACGAATTGAACGACCTGCCCCAGTCCCCGGAAGAGGAGCAGCCCCGCCGAAAGGGCAGCGACCTGTTTGAGTGGCTGCAGCTGCTCATGGGCTGCGTGCTGGTGGCGGTAGTCCTGTTTAACTGCTTTGCCCGGCTGACCCGGGTAGACGGAAACTCCATGGACAACACCCTGAAAGACGGCGAGATGATGCTCATCTGGTCCCTGGGCTATCAACCCCAGCAGGGCGATATTGTTGTGCTCAACAAAACCGACCAGGTGACCGATCAGCTTCTCCACAGCAAGGCCATTGTCAAGCGGGTCATTGCCACTGGTGGTCAAACTGTGGACATTGACTACTCCACCGGTACCGTCTATGTGGACGGTGAGGCGCTGGATGAGCCTTATATCAAAGAGGAGATGTATCTCCCCGCCAATCCCATGATGTACAATACCCACTGGGAAATCCCAGAGGGGTCCGTCTTTGTCATGGGCGATAACCGCAACGCCTCCACCGACAGCCGCCATGATATGGTAGGCCCCATCGACGAGGACTATATTTTGGGCAAGGTGGTCTTTGCTCTGTGGCCTTTGGAAAAGTTTGGCCCCATGTAACCTTTGCTCCCGCCGTCCTCTGGATGAGAGGCCCCGTTCTCCAGGCAAATAAAAGTGACTTTTTCACTTCTTTGTGCTAAAATAATGTTAACTGATTCATTGAGGAGGCCACATGCGCCATGTCCAACGTGGATAACAACCGCAGTCAGGCAATCAATCAGCTTTTCCGCGGTATCCTGACGCTGCAGGATATTGACGAATGCTATCGCTTCTTTGGGGACCTGTTTACCGTGCAGGAGCTTACCGCCTTTGCCCAGCGTTTTCAGGTGGCGGAACTACTGGCCAAGGGCTGCACCTATGACGGAGTGCGGGAGAAGGTTCCCACCAGTTACTCCACCATCACCCGTATCAATACCGAGCTGCGCTACGGCTCAGGGGGATACCAGCTGGTGCTGGAGCGGCTTCAGCCGGAGCAGGAGCAGGAGGCCTCTCAGCAGGCACTGAAAAATTTCCCCTTCATCTAAACGGCAAAACCCCGGTCAGCGTTGGCTGACCGGGGTTTTATTTATATTTAACAAATATCACTTTGCTAGAATCCTTTATTCTTGACATTTTGCCAAAACATTTTATAATAATTATGTGCCATATTTTATATGGTGGAGCGCTGACAGCCCAGCGAAACAGAGCGTCAAAGCAAAAAAATATGTGAGAGGGTGTTATTGAAATGAAAAAAACGTTCTTGACCCGGACATTTAGTGCATTGATCGCGCTGACCATGTTATTTACCATTTCCGCGGTCGCTTCTCCTGCGCTGGCTGTCTCTTACGGAAACTATCCGCTCCACCAGCTTCTCCCCATGGAACGCCGCCCCGATGATCCCGAGGAAATTCCCGAGGGATTGGAAATCGACTGGAATCAACGGTATACCTTCGCGGAGTTAGAGGGCCAGCTGGCTGCGCTGGCCAAGGAGTACCCCAAATTCTCTGAGCTCTACTCCATCGGCACCTCCTGGCAGGAGCGGGATCTGTGGTGCCTGGAAATCTCCAACGAGGCTGTCAGCAAAGACCGCAAAACGGGCATCGGCGTCTTCGCCAACATTCACGGCGGCGAGCGCGAGAGCGCTTCCTCCGCTATGTACATGGCTTGGTGGCTGCTGCTCAATTCGGAAGATCCCTATGTCCAGGGACTGCTGGACCGCTATGTGATCTATGTGGTCCCAGTCATCAACCCGGACGGCTATGAGCAGTCCTTTGTCAACAACAACCGCCCCAACCTGCGTCCCAGAGACTGGAACGGCGACGGGGTTCCCTTCAGCGATCCCTACACCGATATTGATGGAGACGGCTATATTGCCACACTCTACCGGGGCAAAGCCAGCGATACCCCCTCTACCTCCATGGCCAAGTTCGGCACGGAAAGCCCCGACTGGGATAAGAACGGTATCCTGGGCGACGATCCCCGTACCAGCGGCATCGATATGAACCGCACCTTCAACTATCAGTGGAACCGTTTTGACATCGAGACCGAGAATACCCAGGTCATCGGCAACAACTCCTGGAGCTCCGCCGGGCCCGATGCCGCCAGCGAACCTGAAATCAAAGCCCTGCAGGATTTCCTGTACAAAACCGATATGGACGCGTTGACCACGCTGCACACTGGTATCCAGTGCGTCCTTTATCCCTGGTGCTACCGCCCCTATGACGCCGACAATCCCAAGGACGAGGAGATCCCCTTTATGAAGGAGACCGCCGCCAAGATGGCCGCCGCGTTCCAGGATTACACCGGGCGTGGCTTCTACACCATGAGCTCCTATGAGGATTACCCCACTTCCTCTGAGATGATCGATTACGCCTATGGACGTCTGAACATCCACGCCTACACCATCGAGGTCTATAACGGCGGCAAGTCCGAAGACGGCGACATCAGCGACTGCAAGTGGGAGAACACCCTGCCGGAGGCCAAGTGGGTCTTCTACTCCCAGCAGGACATCAAGGACAAGCTGCACCTTGATCCCACTGCGCTGAAGGACAGCTCCGGCAAGCCTCTTGCCGAGGACGAGGGCCTGTGGTTCTACACCAGCTCCACCGCTCAGATGGTAGACAAAGCTCCGGAAAATCAGGACATTATGGTGAAGGGCGCCCGCGACGCCATCCTTACCATGATCGAAAGCGAGCCTCACGGGGATGGTTATCAGCGCCCCTACTACGTAAAATAATAAGCTGCACCTTTCCTTCATCCGTTCAACAAGCATAGAAACACATAAAAACAGCCGCCCCCAGCTCATTATAGCTGGGGGCGGTTTCTTTTACAGCTCAAGCTCCAGAGGCGGGTCCAGCGTCACAGGGCCGCCGATATAGGCGGCGGTCACGGCTCCGTTTTTTCTCACAGCGGTGGCACGCACCACCCCCGCAGGCTGAGTGTAATCCCGGGCAAATTCTCCTTCGGACATACCCTCGCTCTGGGCCACAGCACAGGCCAGAGAGCCCGAGCCGCAGCTGCCCTCCCAAACCAGGGTATTGGCGGCAGGGACCTTGACCAGCGGGGTCATCTTCCCCGTCTCCGGTTCCAGGAAAATCACCCCGTAGGCATCCAGCCCGGAGATGTCCTGAAATACCGGTTCTGCCTTATCAAAAAACGCTTGGCTGGGCTCCACATTCTCCACTACCAGGTGGGCAATGCCTCCCAGATGGACCAGCTTTCCGGCGGAGCCTCCCGCCTGCACCTCTTTGACCCACAGGGGGAGGGGCATCTCTGACCGGGCAGTGCCGGCCTTCAGATCCACATCCACCGTAACAGGGTGGTCACAGCCGCTGACCTCCACCTGCACCTGGCTCAGACCGCCCTGCTCCTTGGCCGTAAGCATGCCGAAGGCCCGGGTGGCATTGCCACAGAACTCACCGCCGGCCATCTCCATCCGGCCCGCACAGCCCTGCTCCGGGGGACAGAGAAAGCCAACCTGCTCTCCATGGAGCTCCTCAATATCCATCAGCCGCCCCGCCAGCTCGGCACGCTGGGCCTTCGGGACGGGGTCCAGGACAAACAAGGTAATGTTTCCTGCCGGATTTGCCCGCAAAATGCTTACCTTCATACGGTTTCTCCTCCGATAAAAATAGAAGCCCCCAGAGGAGAGGGGCCAGAGTCCCTCCCCTCCGGGGGCATGTTGTGTTTTCTCTTACTGGAAGTCAGGCATATACTCCTTGACGATCTCCAGCAGCTCGCCGCTGCGGACCATCTTCTCCACCTCGGCGATGTCGGGCCAGATCTCACGGTCCAGCTCGAAGAAGGCGACCTTCTCACGCACGTGCTTGTACAGAGCCTCATGCAGGGGGGTGATGCCCTGGCCATGGGTGTTCAGGCGGCGGCGGATGTCAATGG
>CALWYG010000067.1 GCA_944385695.1 uncultured Oscillospiraceae bacterium
CGTAGGCCCGGGCGCCCTTGGAAACCTGAAGAATCAGGGGGGCGTTGACCTCCTTGGCAGCCTCGGTGATGCCCT
The DNA here is from genome assembly GCA_944385695.1 of uncultured Oscillospiraceae bacterium. Lineage (GTDB taxonomy): Bacteria > Bacillota > Clostridia > Oscillospirales > Oscillospiraceae > Lawsonibacter. The sequence continues at coordinate 76 of CALWYG010000067.1, forward strand.
GGACGATCTCCATGTTGTTGACGTTGAAAGCGCCGATGGCGTAGCCGCCGTCGTAAGCCTTCTTAAACATTTCGGTAGTGGTGACCAATGGCATAATTACCATCTCCTCATATATTTTTTGCGATTCATATTGTACCATTGATAGTTGATAAAAACAAGAGGACATGTTATATTAAAAAAGAACGTTGACCTATCTCTTTTTGGCACTATTTCATATTGTTTTAGGAGGAAGTAAACATGGAGAAACTTACCGGCGCTTGTATCATCGGCCAGTCTGGCGGCCCCACTGCGGTTATCAACGCCAGCGCTCAGGGCGTCATTCAGACCGCTCTGAAATCCGAGTGCATCACCCGGGTGCTGGGCGCTGCCCACGGCATCAAGGGCGTGCTGGAGGACAAGCTCTATGACATGTCCCAGGAAGATCCCGCCGAGCTGGAGCTGATGAAGTATACCCCCTCCTCCGCTCTGGGTTCCTGCCGCTATAAGCTGGCCGATCCCGATGTGGACGACACCGATTATAAGCGTATCCTGGAAATCTTTAAAAAATACAACGTCCGCTACTTTTTCTACAACGGCGGCAACGACTCCATGGACACCTGCAACAAGATCTCCAAGTATATGCAGAAGGTGGGCTATGAGTGCCGGATCATGGGCGTGCCCAAGACCATCGACAATGACCTGAACGGCACCGACCACTGCCCCGGCTTTGCCAGCGCCGCCAAGTATATCGCCACCTCCTGCGCTGAGGTTTGGCAGGACGCTCACGTCTATGACACCGGCATGGTCACCGTCATCGAGATCATGGGCCGTCACGCCGGCTGGCTGGCCGGCTCCGCCGCCTTGGCCTCTCTCACCGGCTGCGGCCCCGACCTGGTGTATCTGCCCGAGGTGGACTTCGACATGGACAAGTTTGTCGCCGACGTGAAGGCCATCTATGAGAAGACCGGCAAGTGCATGGTGGCCGTGTCCGAGGGCAGCCACTTCGCTGACGGCCGTTTCGGCTCCGGGGCTGAGACCTCCGCCACCGACGGCTTCGGCCACGCTCAGCTGGGCGGCCTGGCCGTGAAGCTGGCCGACATCATCAAGAAGCAGACCGGCGCCAAGGTCCGCGGCATCGAGCTGTCCCTGCTGCAGCGCTGCGGCTCTCACCTGGCTTCCAAGACCGACGTGGAAGAGGCCTGGCGTGCCGGCTCCGCCGCCGTGGAGGCCGCCGTGTCCGGCGTCACCGACAAGATGGTTGCCTTCCAGTGCACCCGCGAGAACGGCAAGTATGACTGCCAGATCTCCCTGGAGCCCCTGGACATCGTGGCCAACTTTGAGAAGAAGGTTCCTCTGGAGTGGATCAACGAGGCCGGCAACGGCGTGGAGCAGCCCTTCATCGACTATGTGCTGCCCCTCATCCAGGGCGAGATCGACGCCCCCAAGGAGAACGCTCTGCCCCGCTTCGCCCACCTGAAGAAGGTTCTCACCACCGAGATGTAATGAACCCGAGCTCTGAGGCCCGGCGGATTCGTCCGCCGGGCTTTTTTATGCCCTGGAGACACGCGCAAGCCGTCTGGATCATTTTACCAAGGTTTCACAAACCCCCGGTAGCACACTTAACAAACACCCCTTAGAATAGTGCTGTCCCAAGGGAATCAAACTAAGCCAATCAAACGACATCTAGGGAGGAAATGAAACCATGAGAAAGCTTCTCTCCGCGGCCCTGGCCACTGCCCTGGCCCTGTCCGCCCTGGCCGGGTGCAACGTGAGCGCCAGCCAGACCAACGCCCAGCAGCCCACACAGGCCACCACCCTCAGCGCCACTTCCACGGCTCTGAAGGCCCCCAAATATGTGTTTCTGTTCATCGGCGACGGCATGAGCTATCCCCAGTTCCAGTCCGCTTCGGATTACCTGGGCGCTCTGGCCGACCCGGATTATCCGCTGGCCGCCCCCAGCCTGGACGACAACCAGGGTGCGGTGCTCAACGGACCTGTGGCTCTCAACTTCATGGACTTTGATGTGGTGGGTTCCGCCGTCACCTATGACTCCAACTCCTTCGCGCCCGACTCCGCCTCCACCGCTACCTCCATCTCCACCGGCCACAAGACCTACTCCGGCTCCATCAACGTGGACGAAACCGCCACAGTGGAGTATGAGACCATCACCGAAAAGGTCCACGAGCAGCTGGGCATGAAGGTGGGCGTCATCACCTCCGTCAACCTGAACCACGCCACTCCCGCCGCCTTCTACGCCCACCAGGCCAGCCGCAGCAACTACTACGACATCGGCGTGGAGCTGGTAGAGTCCGGCTTTGAGTACTTCGCAGGCGGCGGCCTGCTCAAGCCCACCGGTGCGGAAGGAAACCAGGAGGATCTGTACACCCTGGCGGAGAAGGCCGGCTACGACGTGGTGAAGACCCAGGCCGAGGCCGAGCAGGTCACCGCGGACAACGGCAAGGTCATCCTCATTGACGAGCACCTGGCCGATGAGGACGCCATGGCCTATGAGCTGGACCGCACCGACGATATGTGGTCCCTGGCCGACTACGTGGAAAAGGGCATTGAGGTCCTGGACAACGACAAGGGCTTCTTCCTCATGTGCGAGGGCGGCAAGATCGACTGGGCCTGCCACGCCAACGACGCCGCCTCCTCCATCCACGATACCCTGGCTCTGGCTGACGCGGTGCAGGAGGCCATTGACTTCGCCAAGGAGCACCCCGACGAGACCCTCATTCTGGTCACCGGCGACCACGAGACCGGCGGCCTGTCCATCGGCTTTGCCGGAACCGACTACGATACCTACCTCAGCCAGCTGCAGGCCCAGAAGATCTCCTATGCCAAGTTCGACAGCGACTATGTGGCCTCCTACAAGACCAACAAGACCTCCTTTGAGGCGGTCCTCACCGACATTGAGAAGCTCTTCGGCCTGAAGACCCAGGGCGAGGCGGGCGACCGGCTGGTGCTCACCGACTATGAGCTGGGCCTTCTGAAGACCGCCTATGAGAAGTCCATCAACGGCACCGCCACCGATATGGCCCAGCAGGAGGAGTATGTGGCCTACGGCACCTACGAGCCCCTCACCGTCACCATCACCCACATCCTCAACAACAAGTCCGGCGTGTCCTTCACCTCTTACAGCCACACCGGCCTGCCTGTGGCCGTCTTCGCCCACGGCGTCAACGCCGATCAGTTCGACGGCTACTACGACAACACCGACCTCTTCCACAAACTGGCCCAAATGCTGGCCGTCCAGTAAGAATTCTCTCTCTTCCATGGCCCGCCCCGGCCCCCGTGGCCCCGGCGGGCCTTCTGAAATTCCCTGTCCAAAGGAGTCTGACCACCATGCCAAACCTCACCCACTCCCCCCAGTCTCTGCGCTACCACGCTCCGGTCTGGGTATGCCTGATCCTGGTTTTGATTCTGATTGTCCTGCCCACAGGCTACGAAGACAACGTGGTCTTTCAGGAGTCGGACATCCGCCCCGCCCTGGTGCTGGAAACGGACGATTCCACCGTCATCGACACGGGCCTGGTGCGCTCCGGCGAGCAGCGCTGCCGCCTGGAGGTGCTCAGCGGTCCCTTCAAAGGGCAGATCGTCGAGGGGAAAAACGCCCTCAACGGCTCTCTGGAGCAGGATAAATTGTTCGCCGTGGGTGACAAGGCCCTGGTGCGCATCAACTATGAAGGGGACCAGGTACTCAGCGTGTCCATGATCGACCACTACCGCATGCCCTGGGAACTGGTGATGGGCGCCGTATTTGTGCTGCTGCTGGTGCTGTTTGCGGGAAAAACCGGAATCCGGGCGGTGCTGTCCTTCATCCTCACGGTGCTGATGATCTGGAAGGTGATGGTCCCCCTGTATCTGAAGAACTGGAACCCCATTTGGGTGGGCCTTTTTATCACCCTGGCCCTGACGGTCCTGATCATCGCCCTGGTCTATGGCTTTGACCGGCGGTGTGCCGCGGCGGTGTCCGGCTCTGCCCTGGGTATTCTGGTCACCTGCATCATGGGCATGGTCTTTACCGATCTGTTCAAAATTCACGGGGCGGTCATGTCCTACTCCGAGAGCCTTCTTTACGCCGGGTATCAGGATCTGAACCTCACCCGGATCTTTATGGCCTCCATCTTCATCGGCGCCTCCGGAGCCATCATGGACCTGAGCGTGGACATCACCTCGGCGGTATACGAGGTGGTGGAGAAGCGTCCGGATCTGAGCTGGTGGGAGGCCGCCCGTTCGGGGATGAACGTGGGCCGGGCCGCCATGGGCACCATGACCACCACCCTTCTCTTCGCCTACTCCGGGGGCTATGTGGCCCTGCTCATGGTTTTTATGGCCCAGGGCACTCCCCTGTCCAACATCTTCAACTACAAGTACGTGGCCGCCGAGCTCATCCACACGGTCATCGGCTCCTTCGGTCTGGTCACTGTGGCCCCCTTCACCGCCCTGTGCGCCGGGTTCTTCCTGGCCAAGCGGAAGACTGCGGTTTGTGAACAGGAGCCCGAGCAGGTATGAAGCAGAAGTTTTGGCTTAGCTGCGGCGTGATGCTGCTGGGCTGCTTGCTCATGCTTTCCGGCTTTCTCACGGACCGCTCCCTGCTGTATATCCCCGGAATTATGGTGTTTTCAGCCGGGATTTTGCTGGAATTCATTCTCATCCGCTGCCCCTTCTGCCACCGCTATGTGGCCCTCTACGCTCCCGGTAAATTCTGCCCCCACTGCGGCGCAGAGCTGGAATAGAGAAACGCGGCCGTTGGGCCGCATTTCTTTCCTCAGAATATAGAACATAGGTTTGACTTTTTGGCACACATGATGTATGATAGTCTCAGAAAATAAAAAGGAGGACGGCGGCGTGGAACGGGTGATCTTTCACTGTGATTTGAATAGCTTCTATGCCTCGG
>CALWYG010000068.1 GCA_944385695.1 uncultured Oscillospiraceae bacterium
CAGAAAGGGGGGCCGAGATGGACTGGATTTTACTGAACAAGGACGTCCCGCTGCTGGAGTTCTCCACCCAGGCGGACGAATTTGGCGATGTGACCGCCCAGGAAAAAGCTTGGCTCTCCCCTCTGCGGCCCATTGGCTATATGTCCCTGCAGGACTTTTTGGAGGGCCGCCGTGCCCCCAAACACCGCAAGCACATCGAGCAGCTTCTGACTCAGTATGGCTGCCACACCCTGGATGGCTTCTTGCAGGTCAGCCACGCCCTCTCCCTCAATGATACCTTTTGGGTAAAACAGGCCGGTTCTCCGCTGTGCTGGCAGGATGTGTCCCTGTATCAAAACGACTTTGACGAGATCATTGCCGAGGCCGCGCTGAACGGTTCCTTTGGTGAGCCGAGCCTGTCCTCCACCTCGCCGGAGTTTGCCACCGACGGATACTACGCCAAGTGCTGGAAACGAGAGCGGGACGGCATTTATCTCTATAAAGCCGGCAGCGCCACCTATGAGCTGGAACCCCTTTCAGAATATTTGGCCGCTCAAATCTCCTCCCGCCTGTGTCCCGGTGCGGTCTCCTACAATATGCAGTTCCACCATGGGCGGCTGGTGTCTACCTGCCCGCTTTTTACCAGCGAATCTACGGGCCTTGCCAAGATGAGTGCTATTGCCCGCGGTGAACACTCAATAGCCAGGCTACTGTCCTATTTCCGCTCCATCGGAAGCGAGGACGCCTTCCGCCGTATGATGGTTCTGGACGCCGTTATCCTAAATACAGATCGGCATCTGGGTAATTTCGGCGTATTGTTCGATACTGACACTCTCCAAATTCAGGCCATGTCGCCGGTGTTTGACAATAACCGCAGCCTGCTGTTTGACCTAGACAGCGACCAGTTGGACCAGGCAGAACGATATGCCGCTCACCTGGCGCCACGCTTTGGTTCGGACTTTATCGTCGTGGCCAAAGCCCTGATGACCGACGACATCCGCAGCGACTTGAAAAACCTGTGCGGGTTTGCCTTCCGGGAGCATCCGCAGATTCCAGTGGAGGACCAGCGTCTGGAAAAACTGAGTCGTGTTGTGAACGGGCAAATTCAGAAGCTGCTGTGAGCAACAAAACCTATCACTACGACAAAACGTCCCCCCGACAGCAAGATGCTGTCGGGGGGACGCCCTTTTTGCCAAGATGCAAAGTTGACGCATTGGTATCAAATATATGATTTAAACTATTAGTCGGTTAATTTGTATGCCCAATGCCCACTGTTCCGCCATTTTTTCAGCTTATCTTCCGCGACCAATCCAGCAAGGAGTCTATTCGCTGTTGCTGCCGATATCCCACACAGTTCCCGCACATCAGCATTCATAATATAATCGTGGGTTTTCAGGTACTCTTGAATCTTGTTCCAGCGAAGGGTTGCCTTGTCTGTCTTTTCAGCGCTCATTTCATTGCTCGCATTGATTGCTTCTATGAGGGATGCTTTGATGGCTGAGAGCATGAATTCGATAAATACTGTAGACTCTCCGGCATCATTGGAGGCATTGATGGCATCATAATACTCCTGCTGGCGGTCATGGATGATGGACTCCACCGGCAGCCAGGCAAACGCCGGATTCCATTGAGAAAGCAGCAGCGTATGCCACAGGCGTCCTACACGCCCATTCCCATCAGCAAAGGGATGGATCAGTTCCAGCTCATAGTGGAACACACAACTGCGAATCAGCATGTGGACCTCACTGGTCTTTGCCCAGTCCAGCAATTCCATGACCAGACCAGGAACATACTGTGGAAGCGTGCCAAAATGCAAGACATGCCCTTCGCTATCTACTACGCCAACAGGTCGTGTTCGGAACATGCCGGATTCCTCCACCAAACCCCGAGTCATAATGCCGTGGGCCGTCAGCAAGTCGTCCACCGAATAGGGGTCAAGTTCATCCAGCCGCTCATAAATCTCATAGGCGTTCTTGACTTCGGCAATATCTTTGGGTGGAGCCAGAACATGTTTGCCGTTCAAAACAGCAGTTACCTGCTCCAAGGAAAGGGTGTTCTGCTCAATCGCCAATGACCCGTGTATGGTGCGGATTCGATTGCTACGCCGTAAAGTAGGATTTAAAGAAAGCGTGTCTGTCACATTCAGTTTTCCGAGCAATTCAGCGATTTCCGCTACATAGTCAATCATTCGGTTTGTGATTTCAAAAGGAGGCTTTTTATTTCCCATTACAATACCTCATAATCGAAGATAGAGTGATTTTATTATATCATGCATCGCTCATTTCATCAATCAAAACAGTGAGTTGTTTGAGCGATGCGTCCTCCATATCGAGGAACAATAAGGCCATAGATTTTTTCGCGGTCCTATCATACAGACAAAACACCCCCCGAAAGCAAAATGCTGTCGGGGGGCGCTCTTTTTCCCAGGATGCGAAGTTGACGTATTGGTGTCCAATATATATAATTAAGGCAAAAGGAGAGTGACGCACGATGGCTGTGGAAGAACGCCGCGCAAACATCCTCATCAACAAGGCTGGCGGCACCGCCGGACCTCAAGGGAAAAGCTACCGAATCGTTCTGCCTCCCACCTGGGCAAAGCAGCTGGGCATTACCGAAGCAGACCGTGAGGTACTTTTGCAGTTTGACGGGGAGTGCATTACCATCCGCCGGGCCGCCGCTTCCGGGTACAACGATTTCTTAAACGCGGCGCGGGAGCATGGGCATGAGCTCCTCCTCCTACACTATTACAACGGCGACACTCTCTGCACCAAAATCTGTGCTGACAAGGTCACCCGGCAGCTCGCCATCCAAAACCAGGTCTCCGACCCGCTGGCCACTGCCTTCGGAGTAAACAAGGCACCCGTCTGGGATGACCTGGAGTTTTTTCTTGAATCCCGGTGTGTGCCCCGCCA
>CALWYG010000069.1 GCA_944385695.1 uncultured Oscillospiraceae bacterium
AGCATGCAGAACATGGGGGGCTTGTCTGGGTTCTCTAAGGTGAGCTGGGTGAGATGGGCCCGGGGCTGGCTGGGGTTGGCGGAGAGGAGCAGGCGAACATTGCCCTGGGTGGAGGAGCGAAGGGCGAGCACCACTTCATCCCGGCCAGGCTGATAGATTTTGTCCACCTTGGCCCCGGCCAGGGCGGCATTGAGTTCAGAAATCACGCCGGACAGGCAAAGTGCGTCCAATGGCATAGGGGATCACCTCAAATTTATGAGTTCTGATGGCACTCCTGGTCCATCATGGTGTGAAACAGTTCGTTGAGCCGCTCTGTCCGGCCCTGAAGATAGAGCCAGCCGAAGAGAGCTTCCAGCCCCGTGGCTGCTTGATAATCGCCCCGGCTGGCGGCCTTGGGGATGGAGTGAGGAGCCGTGTTCCGGCCCCGGCGGAATACGTCCGCCTCCTCCTCGGTAAGAAGGGGGAGAATATGCTGGAGAAGGCGGGCCTGGGCCGGGGCGGCCACATATTGTACCGTGGCCCGGTGCAGATCTTTCGCCTTGGCCTTGCCCTGGAGAATGAGCCAGGAGCGCACCATTACCTCGAATACACTGTCCCCCAAATGGGCCAGCCCCAGAGAGGACAGAGACAGCAGTGCGTCACGCTCCAGATCCAGATGAAAGAAATCGGTCATGAAAAGACCTCCATTTGATTTAAAAGTACCGTTTATCATACCATAGTTCCAGAAAATTGGCAAGGGAGCCCGGACCGTGCGGGCGGCGCTTGAAAAATAGGTCGTATCGTGGTATTCTAAATCGAACAGGAGGGGAAGGGGGAGAATGTCCATGCGTGCGTTGGCAACAGGGGCATTTTCCTTTTCTGCCTCTATTTTTGCCGCCGTCTATCTGGAGATCGGCGGGTTTCTGCTGCCTCTGGGGATCGGGAGCACACTGGCGGCGGCAGCGGCAGCCTGTTTGTGGGGAAGACGGCCAATCCTGCGAAAGCGCCTGGTTCTGGTCTTCTTAGGGCTTGCGGCGGGATTTCTCTGGACAGAAATATATACTCAGCTGTGGTTTCAGCCCGCGGCCAGGCTGGATGACCAGACGGTGGTACTCCACGCCACGGTGACCGATTATCCCCAGACGAGCACATATGGCGGCGTTACGCTTCCTGCCCGGGTTGAGACGGACCGTTTTGCCCGGCCTCTGGCGGTACTTTATGTGGACGAGCAGGGGGAAGACCTGAGACCGGGGGATGAGATCTCCGCTGTGGTTCATTATACGCTGGCTGACCGTACCTTTTCCGGAGAGGAGATTACCTACTACACGGCCAAGGGTATCTTCCTTCAGGGAGAGGTCTATGGCCGCCTGGAGATTGACCGGCCGGACCGGATTCCGGTGCAATACTGGCCGGCGGTGCTGGCCAAGCACTTGAAGGAAGGGATTGCCCGGGCCTTCCCGGAGCCGGAGGCGGGAATTGTTCAGGGCATTGTCACCGGCAACCGGGACAACCTCACCGATGCCTTTACCAGCTCTCTCCAGCGGGTGGGCATGAGCCACACGGTGGCAGTGTCGGGAATGCACCTGGCATTTCTGGCGCAAATGCTGGTTGCCCTGGGGGGCAGGGGACGGCGGTCCACGGCGGTACTGACCATTTTGTGGGCGGTGCTGTTCAGCGCTCTGTGCGGACACACGCCGTCGGTAGACCGGGCGGCCATGATGATCGTGCTGCTCCAGATTGCGCCCTTGTTCCAGCGGGAACGGGATCTGCCCACTTCTCTGGGCTTTGCCCTGATGGTGCTGCTGTTTCTCAATCCCTTTGCCGCCGCCCACATCGGCCTTCAGCTGTCCTTCGGGGCAGTGGCGGGAATCGCGCTGGTCTCAGACCGGATTCAGGACTGGCTGCTGAAGAAGCTCCACTTGGAAAAAAGACCGGCAAGCACAGGGAGGAGATGGCTGGAAAAGCTGCCTCGTTTCTGTGTTTCCACCCTGTCTGCCACGCTGGGAGCGTCGGTGCTGACGACGCCGCTGGTAGCGGTTTATTTTGATACTTGTTCCCTTATTTCACCCCTTGCCAACCTACTGACCCTCTGGGCGGTGGGCTTCATCTTTGTGGGCGGACTGTTGGTGGGATTGCTTGCAATGTTCCTTCCAGGCCTGGGGCAGATTCTGGCGCTTCCGGTTACAGGACTTGTGCGGTATGTGGAGGGCGCGGTGAATCTGCTGGCCATTCCCAATCTGTCCGCTTTGTCCATGGAGTGCCTGCTCTACCGGGGGTGGGTTGTCTTTGTCTATCTGCTGCTGTTGGCAGCCCTCGTCTGCAAAGGAAAAAAGAGACCGGGCATTCCTGTGTATGCAAGTATGTTTGCTTTGTGCCTGTCCGTACTGGCCGTTGGGATCAGCGCCCGTCTGGGAGATATGCTGGTGGCAGTGCTGGATGTGGGACAGGGGCAGAGCGTGGCGCTGTGCCAGAAGAATTGCTACGCCCTGGTGGATTGCGGCGGCAATGGCCCGGAAAATGCTGGTGATGTTGCCGCGGACTATTTTCAGACCCGCGGGGTGAGCCGGCTGGATCTGCTGATTTTGACCCATCTCCACGACGACCATGCCAACGGAGTGCAGCGCCTGTTGGAACGCATGCAGGTTGAGAAGATTCTACTGCCGGAGGAAGACAGCGCCCTGCTGTCTGAGATTCTGGAACTGGCCCGGGAGAAGGACATTGCAGTGGAAACGGTAACGGAAGATCTATATATCCAGACCAATGAGGAGCAGAACCTTACCGTCTATGCCCCAGTGGAGGAGGCCGGAGAGACTAACGAGCGGGGACTTACCGTGCTGGCTGACGGGGGCAGCTTCCAAGCGCTGATTACCGGTGACATGGGGGCGGCGGGAGAGGAAAATCTCCTGAAGATCGCAGACCTTACCAAAACGGAGGTGCTGGTGGCAGGCCATCACGGCTCGGCTACCTCTACCACACAGGCGCTGCTGGATGCCGTCAAGCCGGAGTATGCCATTATTTCCGTGGGGGAGGGAAACATCTATGGACACCCGGCCCAAGAGACTCTGGAGCGGCTGGAAGCAGCGGGAGCGGAGGTATACCGCACCGATTGGAACGGAACCATAGAAATCAGGAAATAACAGGAGGACGTGCCTATGCCGCCCAAGGGAAAGCCGGACACTGCCGGCTATCAGAAGCTGAAAAAAGACCTGTCCGGGAAGCAACCAGGACAGTTGTATATTTTCCATGGGGAGGAGACCTATCTCCGGGACCACTATCTGGGCAGATTGCGGGAACTGCTGCTGTCCGGGGGAATGGGGGAGTTTAACCTCCATGAAATTGCCGCCAAAGATATGTCTCCCCACGCCCTGGAAGAGGCGGTGGACTGCCTTCCTATGATGTCGGAGCGCACCCTCATTCAAGTTGTTGACTTTGATCTCTTTAAGGCGGGGGAGAAGGACCGGGAGGCGTATATCCATATTTTGTCCCAACTGCCGGAGTACTGCTGCGTGGTCTTTGTTTATGACCTGATCGATTACAAGGCAGACGCCCGCACCAAGCTGGCCGCCGCCCTGAAAGCCCACGGAACGGTGGTCAACTTTATCCGACAGGACCAGGGGGATTTGGTAGACTGGGTGCGCCGGCGTTTCCATGCCCTGGGCAAGGAGATCGACTCCCGGCTGGCTCTGGATCTCATCTTCCTGTGCGGGGACCTTATGCACAACCTGATCGGGGAGATCGAGAAGATTGCCGCCTATGCCAAAGGCCCCCATATCACCCGGAGCGACATCGAGGCGGTGGCCACCCCCCAGCTGGACGCGGTGGTCTTCCGCATGACCGACGCCATCGGCGAGGGCCAGTTTGACCGAGCCATAGGGGTGCTGGGGGAGCTTTTTCAGATGCAGGAGGCCCCCATTAAAATCATGTGGTCCCTGGGACGGCAGATGCGCCAGCTCTACTCCGCCCGCCTGGCCCTGGAGCGGGGGAAGGGGACGGAGTTTGTGGCCGGGCTCTGGAACCTGAAGCCCTATCCGGCGGACAAGCTGGTGCGCAGCGCCAAACGCTTCAGCCTTCCCTGGTGCCGCCGGGCGGTGGTGCGCTGTGGCCAGGTGGATCTGGCCATGAAGTCCACCGGCCAGGACGGGAAAGAGCTGCTTACCAGCCTTATGCTGGAGCTGGCCAACCCGGTGAGAAAGTGAGGATTCTATTTTGCTGAAAATCAAAGAGGCCATCGTGGTGGAGGGCCGGTATGACAAAAATACCCTCTCCCAGGTGGTGGACACCCTGATTTTGGAGACCGGGGGCTTTCATATTTTCAAGGACCCAGAACAGATGGCGCTGCTGCGCAAGGCGGGAGAGCGCCGGGGGCTCATTGTCCTCACTGACTCCGATGGGGCGGGATTTGTTATTCGCAACCGCATCCGGGGCTCTATCCCAGCCCAGTATGTGAAGCACGCTTACATTCCCGATGTCTATGGCAAGGAGCGCCGCAAGCGCCAGCGGGGGAAAGAGGGGAAGCTGGGGGTGGAGGGGATGCCTCCCCAGGTGCTGGAGGAGGTCCTTCGTCGGGCTGGAGCTACGTTCCTGGAAGAAGACGGCCAGTCTGGACAGAACAGCGTTCTCCTCACCAAGGCAGACCTGATGGCTGCCGGACTTACGGGACGGCCGGACAGCGGGGAGCGGCGTTTGGCGCTGCTTCGGAAGCTGAATCTCCCTGAACACATGAGTGCCAACGCACTGCTGCAGGTTCTCAATGGCTGCTACGGCCGGGAAGAGGCAATAAAATTGCTGGAAGAGCAAGAAAAAAGGCTGTGACCGTTTAGGTCACAGCCTTTTTTCTAATTAGATGGATCAAAAATCAACACACCATTTCAGACAGAAGGTCCAGGTGCTCCTCCAGCCGTTCCACTCCGGCATAGCGGAACACCGCGACCTTGCTGCCTTTCCCGATGGCAGCCATCTGCCAGGGCTCGTCCTGGGCGGTGGCCAGGATGACGAAGTCCAGGCCGGGAACATCTACCTCCTTATATTCCCACCAGAGGTTCACCAGACGGTACTCATTCAGCTGGGCCCGGGCCACAGGTTTGGCCAGGGCGGGAAGGATCAGGCGGAAATAGGTCATGTCCAGGCTAGGGGAGTAGCGGTACTTTCCGCCTTGTGGATCATGGGAAGAGTCCTCATGGCTGCCCTCTGCCGCCTCCAACTCGTCCTGGCTCACCTCGTACCACATTGGGGCGAGAAAGGAAAAATGGTTTATACCTTCGTTTTCGCCTTTATAAAAGGGAGAGTCACCGAACACCTCCCGGGAGCTGATCAGCTCCACCTGCTCCAGCTCTTGCAAGGCCACATAGGGCCGGGAAAACTCCTCCACCGGTACCGCCAGATCCCCGCGGTTTTCCGCGTTTAACAGGGTTAATCCGATCAAAAGAATAGGAATGAGAATGAGGATGAGCAGCTGTTCCCGGACAATGACCCGGCTTGGTCCGGGGGAAGGAGAGGGGGCAAGGCCGGCTTTCAAGGCCCGGCAGGTGTTTTTCAGGGCGATCCGGTCCCGCTGCCAACACCGGAAGGCCAAAGCTCCCCAGAATAAAAACAGCAGGATCGCGGGATGAAACAGCATCAGCAGCATCAGGGACAAACTGGCAAAACTTACGGGCTGTACATCGTGGCTTTCCCTTGGGAGAATCAGGAAGAGCAGAATCGCTGCGGCCAAAATAGCCCAGCGTGCGATCCAGAGCCCGGAGCAGATCCGTGTCTCCTTCTCCAGCCGCTTCAGGGACAGCCCCCGGCTTTCCCAGTCGGTGTAAAGCTCCACCGCATCCGGATCAGTGGTATAAAAGAGAACATAGGGGCGGCAGATGATGGCTTTATATTCCCAGCCCGCCTGGCGGTAAAGGTCCCGCTGCTCCGGCGGGGGCTCATCCCCCATTTTACCCCAGGGCTCCAGCCGGAACCGGGTTCCCGGCACGCCGGTGTCCTCAAAGGTTGCCCAGCTCCCCAGATGAGTGGGGAAAAGTCCCTGATTGGCCTGTTCCTCCAGCCAGGCCTCCAGACCTGGAATGTCGTAGAGGGAGACAGGAATCAGCTTCTGCACGGTTTTCATCAAAGACACCTCCCAATCACGCGATCATATTGATAATCTCGGTCAAATGGTCGGCTAAATCTCCATGGCCGGTATATTGGACCAGCACGACCTTGCCATCCAAAGCCGCGGCGGCAGTCTGGAAAGGAGTACCTTCCCGGCGGGCCAGGGCCAGATCGTCCGCCCCGGCTTTCGGGTACTGGGTGACACTCCAGGTGCCCCCTTCCGATGGGTCGGCTCGCCACCAGATGTCTTCGTCCAGTTTCATAGAATGCTCCAGCTGTTCCTTGGCCAAGGGCTCTGCGAGAAAAGAAAGCGGTGCGGGCAGGTCATACCAGAAAATTTCCATCCGGTTCCAGGTTCCGTCCTCATCCCACTGGCCCGTCTGCACTACCTCCCAGCTGTTCCAGCACAGCAGATAGTGCTCCTGCCGGGCAAAGTTGGCGTAGTCCACATAACCGTCGCTGGCCATCGTATAGGGGGTGAACGTCTCTCCCTCCACCTGGGCGAGGGACAGCAGGGGGAACTGCTGAAGATCGGACAGCGGCTGCAGCTTCCCGCCGGTGAGGGGGAGGATGTATTGACCCAGGATCAGCGCGATCCACAGCAGGACAATTATGGTGAAATATGCCGGAGAACTCAGATTTCGCTTTGGGTAGGGGGCCCGATGCTCCAGAGGGACGCCATCCTCCAGCTGCCGGAGGATAAGACCCAGGTCCCGCTTCTGGACAAATACAGAAGGGAGGCTCACCAGAAGACAGATACAAAGCAGCACCAGGGGAAGAGACACAGTGGTGATAAGATTGGTGATGGGGGTGCCGTGTTCAAAAAGCTGGACACCGGCACACCAAATGATGAGCAGTGTAAGCAGGGGAGTTGTGATGGTAGCGCGCCGGGCCCTTTTGTAGAGCTTCTTCCACTGCTCACCCTGAATGGCCGGGTCGGTGTGGAGTTCTGGGGCATTTTCATCCTGGGTGGAGAAAATGAGCATCTCCCGGTTGATGTCTCCCACACATTCCCAGCCGTACTCCTCATAGAGATCCAACATGGCGCAGGGCAGGTCGTCGTCCATGGCGCGGCGACAGGGTTCGATCCGGTACCGGGTTTTCCGGGCCGGACCGGGGGCGAAGGTACAGAAGAGGGGACGGTACTTTTTCAGGTACAGCCCCCGCAGGGCCATGTCCTGAAGCCAGCTCTCTATCCCCTGAATGTCGTAGTCGGAAACAGGGGTGAGCTTATAGACGGATTTCATGGTGAAAGGCCTCCTTTCCGGCCTGAAAAATAGAGCAATCAAAGATCAGCCCTCCGCTTCCAGCCGCTCCAGGAGCAGGGAAAGGGCGGCTTCCCCGTTGGCGGCGCCGGAGCAGTCCAGAAGGAATACCCGGTCACCCGTGAGGCCGATGTACACCCTGTGGGAGGCGTTTTTATCGGGAAATTGGTAGGTGAAGCAGGTGAGGGCGTCCAGATTTTCCTGGAACAGCGCCTCCTCCTCATAGGGCTGTTCCCAGGTCTCCAAAGACTGGCGCTGGTCCTCCAGCTCACCCCGGTACACCAGTTCCGCCAGGGCGGGGGAGAGACAGCGTATATGCTCCTGATTTACCTGGGCGTTGGTTTCGGTTCCATCGGTGGTCCGAAACGTTCCGCCCTGGGCCACATTGTACTGCTCCGGGGCCAGGAAAGACCAGGACAATTCATCGTAGTGCAATAGCTCCTGGTTATTGTAGAGGTGCAGCTCCGCTCCCGCCGGGATGACCTCTTCCAATGTGACGTGGGGGAAGGCCCACTCCTCCGGCCCGGACAGCCGCCGGGAATTGGGCTTGGAAAACCAGACCAGGTAAAATAGGTACAGGACGGCGCCCGCCAGGAGAGCAAGGGCGGCGATCCACCGCCACGCCTCGGAATAGGTCCGTCTCGCCGGGGCGGGCCAATCCCCCCGGCGCAGACAGGTCTGGATACGGTGAACGCCCCGGAAACAGTCTATCCGGGAGGAGGCAATCAGAGCCGCGCCCAGGAGCATGGCCCCGTAGAGGGGCAGACGGAAGTCGAAGTCCAGAATCAGCCCGGAGACAAAGCCGGCCGGACGGGTCAGGAGCATGATCCACTCGTCCCAGAAAGCCGCCGCCAGCCAGAGGAACAACAGAAACAGGGTGAACCAGGCCCGCCGGATCTGCTTCTTCATGACCAGAGCCATGCTGGAGGTATCGTTGTAGAGCTCCGGGGCCTGGGGGTCGTCACAGCTGTAGATGGCGTAAAACTTTCCGATTTTACCCTCATACCGCCACCCGGCGTCCCGGTAACTGGAGATCCGGCGGCGCAGCTCCTCCTCCCCGAAGAGGTCCACCCCCGGGTCCAGGCGGTAGCGGGTGCGTCCCGCATCCGGGTCGGTGCGGAAGGGCACCCGGCCGATGAAGGACCACCCGGGCCAGCCGTTGAGCAGATATCCGCTCTGGGCCTGTTCGTTGAGCCAGTGCTCGATCCCGGCAAAGTCCCACGTGGGGTAAGGCAGCCATTTTTTCACGATCATGGGATTGGCCTCCTTTTACAGAGCGTCAAAGGTTGCAGCAAAGCGGGGGAGATACTCGAGGAGGTTCTGTTCCCCGTAGTAGTCGGCAAAAAGAACGGTGCTGCCCCGGCGCAGGACGAAAATCCCGCCGGGGAGGAAGGTATGCGTCTCTCCGGTCAGCTCGTTGGTGTGAATTTGCTTCTCACGGGGGGCGTAGCGGATTTCATCCAGCCCGTAGGCGGCATCCAGGATCTGGTAATCTCCCGAGCCGTTGATGTACTGTCTGCTCCACTCGTCCACCCGCATTTCGGCAAGGATCTCCAGGGGGTAGCGGGCGATGGAAAGTTCCAGGTGGGGGACATCGTTTGGGGTTTCATGTTGCCCGTATGCCCCGTACTGCCGGAAGTTCCAGTATTCTGGCTTGAGCAGGGTGCCGCCGTGGGAAATGTAGTCCATACTCAGCGTCCTCCACGGACTGATGGGGAAGTCCGCTCCCTCCAGATCGTTGATAGTGACAAAGCCCGATCCCTCCAAGTCATAGGGGCGGTAGCCCAGCGTGGAAAAGATCTGGAGGGTATTGATGCACACAGGCAGCAGAAGGAGCACTCCCACGGCCAGCAGCCATCCCATACCACGGTGCCCTCTGGGCCTTACCCCGTGTGTGACGGCCTTTCGGTAGCACAGCAGATGAATGAGCCCCAGCAGATAGGACAGGTCAAGAAAGAGAAATCCCAGTGCAGCCAGCAGGAAGGGAATGATAGTGCCGTTGGATAGACTCTCCACCGGGAAGTACCGAAGCCACTGCCAGTCAATTTCCCAGGGGGCTCCTTGCCAGTAAAGCCCCAGCAGCAAAAAATTGGCCAGCAGCAGGAGCAGTCCGTCGGCAAGCTTTTGCCGGAAGAATTTCTTCAAGGCGTAGTCCAGGGACTCCGGATCGGTGTATGCCTGGGCTTCCAGGTCGGGAGAAGCGTAGACAAAGAAGCTGCCCCGGAACATTCCCCAGTACTGCCAGCCGGATTGCTCGTAGATGTCGTTGAGCTCTTGGTTTTCCTCCACAGGGCCTTGAATCGGTTCCAAATGGACCTGAACCGGGTGAGGGGCGGTGCGTTCAAAAAACGCCATCGGTCCCATGGCTTCCGTAAAACGCAGCCCCTTGGCGGAACACTCTCCCAGCCAGCTCTCCAGACCGGGAATATCGAAGCCGCCGAAGGGAATCACACGAACAGAGGTATGTTTCACATCAGCTCCTCCTCTCCGTCCAGTACACAGGACTTCAGCCGCTCCAGTTCCTCCCGGAAGGCTTCCCGGCCCTTTTGGGTGATGCGGTAAGTGCGCTTGCGTCCGTCCACTTGGGTTTCCTCAATGAGCTTTTCCTCTTGGAATTTGGCCAGCAAAGTATAGAGAGTCCCGCGGCCCATCCGTACCCGTCCGGCGGTTTTTTGGGAGACAAAGTCGGTGATCTCAATGCCGCACATTTCTCCGTGGAGGAACGACATCAGTACATAATACATAGGCTCCGTGAGCCCGCCCTTATCCCGTCCAGGCATTGTCAATTCCCCCTTTCTCGAATCTCAATATCGTCTAACGATATTATAGCACGAGATTAAAAGACACGCAAGAGGAAAGAGGGGACAGAGGGCAAAAAAGAAAAAAGCCTGCCCATGAGCCGTTCCAAAATATGACGGGAAGCCCTATCCCGGTTTCGGCCCCTTTCGCCTGGAGAGGTTCCTATAATAAGGACTGCGGGACAGCCTGCCGGCGAGCAGCAGAAAGGGGGAGAGGGTATGACGGTCATTTATGTGGATACCCTTTTTCTGCTCAATGCTGTCGTGGATTATTTGCTCCTGTTGGCCGCCGCCCGACTGGCAGGGGAGCCGCTTCGGCGGCTGCGGTTTGCCCTGGGGGCGGTGCTGGGGGGGCTTTACGCTGTGGCGATCTTTTTGCCGGGGCTGTCATTTCTCGCCCATCCTTTGTGCCGGGCGGCCTCAGCTCTGCTGATGATGGTAGCGGCCTATGGAGGAAGCCGGCGGCTTCTGCGACAGGGAATTTTGTTTGTCGCTCTGACCTGTGCCTTTGGAGGGGGTGTGGTGGCCATTGGACTGATGGGGGGTACCGGCCTGTCTCTGGGAGGCGGTGTCTTCTATTCCTCTATGGATCTCAAAATGGTCCTGTTGTCCGCTGCGGTATGCTATCCGGTGATTACCCTGGTGTTCCGCCGCTTGGGCAGGCACACTGCTGCCGGCGGTGAGCTGAGCCGTGCGGTGCTTCGTCTGGGCGAACGGCGGGTGGAGTTTACCGCTTTGGTGGACACGGGCAATACCTTGACCGACCCGGTGTCAGGGCGGGGGGTGATGGTGGCGGAGGGAGAGGCTGCCCGGGATCTCTTTCCACAGGACCGCCGTCCCACAGCCGCCGATCTGCGGGACCCCGCTGGAGCATTGGAACGGCTGGGGACAGGGGGCTGGCGGGGACGTTTTCGGCTGCTGCCCTATCGTTCGGTGGGGGTTGACCGGGGACTTTTGTTGGCGGTGCGGGCGGACAGTCTGGAGCTGGATGGCCGGGCCAGAGGGCCTGTGCTGGTGGCGCTGTCGCCCACCCCCGTGTCGGACGGGGGCGGATACCGGGCTTTGATTGGACCAATGGAGGACGGAATATGAAAGGGAAATTACTTTACATAAAATGGATGAATCGTCTGGCTGTACTGCTCACCCGTCTGGGCCTTCTCCAGCCGGGAAAGATCATGTATATCGGGGGCAGCGACACGCTTCCCGCTCCGCTGGACCGGGCGGAGGAGGCGGAGCTCATTGCGCGGCTGGAGGCGGGAGACACCCAGGCCAGAAATAAACTGATTGAGCATAACCTGCGCCTGGTGGCCTACATTGCCCGCCGCTTTGAA
This sequence comes from uncultured Oscillospiraceae bacterium, assembly GCA_944385695.1. GTDB lineage: Bacteria > Bacillota > Clostridia > Oscillospirales > Oscillospiraceae > Lawsonibacter. Next base: position 11,458 of record CALWYG010000069.1, read on the forward strand.
AATACGGGGATTCACATTGAAGATCTTATTTCCATCGGAACCATCGGTCTTATCAAGGCGGTGGGCACCTACCAGCCCGCCAAAAGCATTAAGCTTGCCACCTATGCCAGCCGGTGTATCGAGAATGAAATTCTCATGTACCTGCGCAAAACCGCCAATCAAAAAAGCGAGCTCTCCTTTGACGAGCCGCTCAACACCGACTGGGATGGGAATGAGCTGCTCCTCAGCGACATTCTGGGCACGGACGAGGACCTGGTGGTCCAGCCTCTGGAGGCGGATGTGGACCGTCAGCTGCTCCATCAGGCGCTGGAGCGGCTGGAGGAGCGTGAGAAACACATCATCACTCTGCGCTTTGGTCTGGACGGGCGGAGAGAGTGTACCCAAAAAGAGGTGGCCGACCTTTTGGGGATCTCCCAGTCCTATATCTCCCGGCTGGAAAAGCGGATCATCGCCCGGCTGAAAAAAGAAATTCTGCGATTGATGTAGAAGCTATGGCCAAAATAGAAAAAACATGATATAATCCCCCGGGTATTTAGAGGGGTACCCAACGAACCATAACCATACGAAGAGAGAGAAAGAGAGGAACCAAACCATGTATGACGCGTTTCTGAATCTGATCCTGGCGATCAGCGACGCAATGTACAGCTACATCCTGATTATCATGCTGCTGGGTGTTGGCCTGTATTTTACCCTGCGGGGCAAGCTGCTCCAGCTTCGGATGCTGCCGGAGTCCATTCGGGTAGTGGGAGAGAAGTCAAAGGACGAAAACTCCGTGTCTGCGTTCGAGGCCCTGATGGTGTCTACCGCCAGCCGGGTGGGTACCGGCAACATTGTAGGCGTGGCCAACGCTATCGCAGTGGGCGGCTACGGAGCGGTGTTCTGGATGTGGCTGATTGCCATTGTGGGCGGCGCTTCTGCCTTTGTAGAGAGCACCCTGGCCCAGATTTATAAGAAGAAGGACCCCAAGGGCGGAAGTTACGGCGGCCCGTCTTATTACATTGAGGCGGCCCTGCACAGCCGTCTGCTGGGCGTCATCTTTGCTGTAGTTTTGATTGCTACCTATGCCGGAGGCTTTAACATGGTGGCCTCCTTCAACCTGCTGGACAGCTTTACCAGCTACGCCTTCTATGAGCAGGCGGGGTATGTGACCCTGGGCGGCAGCACCTACAGTGTGGTTACCCTGGTGGGCGGCGCTGTGCTGGCTTTACTGGTGGCGGTGTGTGTCCTGGGCGGCGGCAAACGTATCGTCAAGGTTACCGGTGTGCTGGTGCCTGTGATGGGCGTTCTGTATATCCTCATGGCTTTGGTGGTCATGGTGCTGAACCTGAACATGATCCCCGGCGTATTGGCCCGGATCTTCCACGACGCCTTTGATTTCCAGGCCATTTTCGGCGGAGCGCTGGGCTTTGGCTCTTCTGCTATTATGCAGGGTATTAAGCGCGGCCTGTACTCCAACGAGGCCGGTGTGGGCTCCGCTCCCAATGCAGCGGCGGCAGCCAGCGTGTCTCACCCGGTTAAGCAGGGCCTGGTGCAGATGCTCTCCGTGTTCATCGACACCATTCTGGTGTGTACCGCCACAGCCATGATGTGCCTGAGCACCGGCATTGACATCAAGGGCGGACTGAACGGCGCCCCTCTGGTACAGGCCTCTCTGGCCACCACCTTTGGCAGCGTGGGTCCCTATTTCATCACCTTTTCTCTGCTGCTGTTTGCCTTCACCACGCTGCTTGGCAACCTCTTCTATTGCGAGGGCTGTCTCAACTACATTGCCGGGCGCACCCTGAAGAACAGCGCCATGAATGTGTTCCGTCTGGCGGCCTGTGTGCTGGTCTTTTTGGGCGGCCAGCTGGAGTTCAGCCTGGTGTGGAACCTGGCGGATGTGCTCATGGGCTGCATGGCCATCATCAACCTGCCGGTTATCGTCATTTTGGGCGGCACCGCTATGCGGGCGCTGAAGGACTATACCAAGCAGCGTCATGAGGGGAAGGATCCGGTATTTAAGGCTTCTTCCATCGGCCTGAAGCAGAAGACAGATTTCTGGAATTAAATTGCTGCGGAAGCGGGGCATGGACAGGTTCCATGCCCCGCTTTTTTGGGAAGAGCAGCAAGCTTCTTCCAGGGAAAAGAATTTGACAGCGGGGGAGGGATGGGGTAGAATAACAAAGTATTGTATGAAAGCCCGCCGCCGAACAAGGCGGAGGCCATACCCGGCCGGGCTGTGCTGGCCCTGGGTCCGGGGAACGGAGCGTAGAATGAAACGAAATGCGAAAGTATCCACGGCGGTGATCCGCCGCCTGCCCCGATATTACCGGCACCTGTCTGAGCTGCAGCGCTCAGGTGTGGTGCGCATCTCCTCCAGCGCCCTGGGGAAGTCCATGGGACTGACCGCCTCTCAGATCCGTCAGGATCTGTTCTGCTTTGGGGAGTTTGGCCAACAGGGGTACGGCTATAAGGTTGACAGTCTAAGAGAGGAAATCGGCGAAATTTTGGGGATAAACCGCGGCCATACGGTAGTGGTCCTGGGCACAGGTAACCTGGGCCGGGCCATCATCCAAAATTTTCAGTTTTCCAGCAATGGCTTTCAGCTGCTGGCGGCCTTTGATGTCAATCCTCAGGTGGTCGGCACGACCATTGCGGGAGTCCCCGTCTATCACGCTGACCAGCTGGAGGCGTTTATTGCGGAACATCCGGTGAGCGTGGGCATGCTCACCGTGTCCATCTCCGCGGCACAGAGTGTGTGCGACCGGCTAGTCAATGCCGGAGTGCGGGGAATCTGGAACTTTACCAACCACGAGCTTACGATCAGCCAGGAGAATGTGGTGGTGGAGTCTGTGCATTTTTCCGACAGTTTGCTGACCCTGAGCTACCTGATCTCCCAGCAGGGCGAGACGGCGGCAGGGGAAACCAAGGAGGAGCTGCCATGAAGAAAATACTGCGGCCGCTGGCACTGGCTGTGGCCTTTGTGTTGCTGGCTGCCGGGTCCTATGCCGCGGTATCGAGGGATGGGCCGGTGAGTCTGAGCTATCTGCTGGAGACATTTATGCCCCAAGCGTTCCGTGCCGGAACCGATGCGGCCTATGGCGCTTTGGAGGACACCTATGATACAGCAAAGTCCACCCTGGACCAGGTCCATGATCAGGTGTCCAGCGGGGAGAGCGTGACCTCCGGGCAGTACAGCTCCACCCTCCAGCGCCGGGAGTGGTATGACAGCCAGCGGATTTCTCTGGGTACGGGCAGCGGTGCGCTGCTGCTGGAGGGCTATGCGGTGGTAACCCATAACGGCGCGGTGGTGGATGTGACGGCCGGAACCGAGGTCGCCTCCGGGGCCGCTTTGAGTGCCAATCACCGCTATCTGGTGGGGGAGGACACCACAGCCACCATCACCATTCAGTCCGGCTATGCCGCCATGGGCGTGCAGGGAAACTACACCGTGGACGGTGGAAACAAAGCTGCCGCTCCCTTCCTGGATGTGAAGCAGGGCGACTGGTACTACGCTCCCGTCAACTATGTGTATGAGAAGAAGCTCTTCTCCGGCATGAGCGAACATACCTTTTGACCCAAGGAACCTATGACCCGCGCCATGCTGACCACCGTTCTCTATCAGCTGGCCGGTGCTCCGTCCGGTGAGATGGCCAGCGCGGATGTGATGTTAAGTGATGTGCCGGCCAGCGCTTGGTATGCCCCTTACGTAAAGTGGGCGGTGTCTCAGGGAGTCACCGCCGGCACGGGAGACGGAACCTTCTCCCCGAACATGCAGGTTACCCGGGAACAGGTTGTGGTGATGCTCTATAGCTTTGCCTCCAACTACCTGGGGCTTGATATGAGCCAGGGCGCCGACCTGAGCGGCTATCAGGACCGGAGTAAGGTAAGCAGCTGGGCGATGGAAGCTATGTCTTGGGCAGTGGGCCAGGGAGTGGTCAGCGGCTCCAGCAATGGGGGTGTGCTTACACTCAATCCCCAATATAACGCCAACCGGGCAGAGGTGGCTACCATGCTGCGCTCTTTTGCGGAAAAGATTTCCTGAAGAACAGACACCCATTTTAACGTCCTGCCATATGATAGGAATGAGAGCGGCAGACAGCCCTCTTAAAACTTTCATATCAGGAGGTACTCATTATGGGGTGCTGCAATAACGGTTGGGGCGGCAACAGCTGCCTGTGGATCATCATTTTGCTGGTCATTCTGTGCTGCTGCGGCGGCTGGAGCGGCAATAGCTGCTGCAACAACAATAACTGTGGCTGCAACAACGGCTGCGGCTGCTGATTGTCAAAGACCGATCAAACATGTAAGACGGGCGCGGAGTTTCTCCGCGCCCGAATTCTTTTGCGAAAAATGGATGAAGGCTGCAAATTATCTTGCATTTTTATGAAAGTTGGTGTATGATATTTGCCGCAAGCAGAGCCGGCGCTTTTCCACACTGATGAAAAAGGAAGGGAAAGCGACGGGTTTTGTCGTGCGCCCGTTCTGTGCGGGCGCGAGGAACGTATCCGCTGCCGCAAGGGGAAGAGCGGTTTTTTTGCCGCTTTATAAGAGCGGAGAACCGTGTGGTACGGATACGTCCAAATCCCGGCAGAACAGAATAGGGAGGTCGAAATCTTACATGAGCAAATTTCTCAAACGATCCGCGCAGGGCGCGGGTGTCCCCCACGAGAAACGGACTTCCAACCTGGAAACGGTAAAAATGCCGCTGCCCTCTAAGATCGTGCTGTCCATGGGTCAGCACATCGGCGCCGCGGCGTCTCCCGCCGTGGCCAAGGGCGATCAGGTCTATAGAGGTTCCGTGGTGGGCAAGGCCGGAGGCTTTGTTTCCTCCGACATCCACTCCGGCGTGTCCGGTGTCGTGGACAGCATCATCACCATCACCGCGCCCAACGGTGCGCCCCAGACCGCTGTGGTGATTATCCCCGATGGGGAGCAGAAGGTGGATCCCTCCATCGCTCCTCCTGTGGTCACTGATCTGAAGTCCTTCCAGGACGCCATCCGCGCCAGCGGTCTGGTGGGTCTGGGCGGCGCTGGCTTCCCCACTGCGGTAAAGCTGGCACCCAAGAATCTGGATGAGATCGACACCTTGGTCATCAACGGTGCTGAGTGTGAGCCCTATATCACCTCGGATAACCGCTGCTTCCTGGAGGATACCCAGTTCATCATGGACGGCATTCAGGCTGTGATGAAGTACCTGGAGATTCCCAAGTGTATCATCGGCATCGAGGGCAACAAGCCCGAGGCCATTGCCAAGATGAAGAGTGTGGCTACCCAGGGTGTGGAGGTCAAGGAGCTGCCCTGCCGCTACCCCCAGGGCGCTGAGAAGGTGCTCATTGAAAACTGCACCGGTCGGGAAGTTCCCTTCCCCGGCCTGCCCTCTGATGTGGGCGTGATTGTCATGAACGTCACTTCTGTGGCTTTCGTGGGCAAGTACTTAAAGACCGGTATGCCTCTGGTCACCAAGCGTCTGACCGTGGACGGCGACATCATCAAGGAGCCTAAGAACGTTGAGGTCATCATCGGCACTCCTGTTCAGGAGCTGATGGACTTCTGCGGCGGCTTTACCGACGAGCCCGGCAAGGTCCTCTACGGCGGCCCCATGATGGGGAACTGTCTGGCCAGCCTGGACCAGCCCATTTTGAAGAACAACAACGCGGTTCTGGCCTTCTCCAAGAAGATGGCTCAGGCCCCCAAGGTCACCAACTGCATCCACTGCGGCCGGTGTACCAACGCCTGCCCCCTGGGCCTGTCCGCCAAGGAGATTGTCCAGGCCTATAACGCGGGCAATGTGGAGCTGCTGCAGGAGCTCAACGCCGACCTGTGCATGAGCTGCGGCACCTGCTCCTTCGTCTGCCCGGCAAAGCGGCCTCTGGCCCCCTCCATTGCCCTGGCTAAGATCATGATGAAGAATGGAGGTAAGAAGTAATGGCCAACAAACTGATCGTTACCGCCGCGCCCCACATTACCGGTGCGGACTCCACCCAGAAGATTATGCAGCGGGTGTGTCTGGCCCTGGTGCCCACCCTCATTGCCTCTGTGATTATCTTCGGGGTCAACTCCCTGATCCTTACCGCCATCACCGTGGCGGCCTGTGTCTTCTTTGAGTGGGCTTACTGCAAGCTGATGGGCCGTGAGAACCCCGTGGGAGATTTCTCCGCTGTGGTGACCGGCATGCTGCTGGCGTTCAACCTGCCCGCCACTTTGCCCTGGTGGATGCCTATCGTGGGCGCCTTCATTGCCATTGTCATCATCAAGCAGCTTTTCGGCGGCCTGGGCTATAACTTTGCCAACCCCGCCATCGTGGGCCGTATCGCCATGGCCGTGGGCTTTGCCGGACGTATGTCCACCTATGGCTTCCCCCAGGGAGCCGACGCTGCCACCTCCGCCACCCCCCTGGCCCATGTGGCCGATCTGGGCGCCGGTGACTATGTGACCCTGCTGCTGGGCAACCACGGCGGTGTGCTGGGTGAGACCTGCGCCATCACCCTGATTGCCGGTGGCATCTACCTCATCGCCACCAAGGTCATCAGCCCCGTCATCCCCGTGACCTATCTGGCCACTGTGGCCGTGCTGAGCCTGCTGGCCGGCAAGGACCCCATCTATCAGCTGC
>CALWYG010000070.1 GCA_944385695.1 uncultured Oscillospiraceae bacterium
CCCGGGCCTTGTTGTTTTTCAGAATGGACAGGTTGGCCATGGTGATGTCCACCTTCTGAGCCAGTTCCCCCAGGGACATCTTCCGCTTGGCCATCATCACGTCCAGATTGACGACTATTTTCATTCCGCCGCCCCCTTAAATGGTCAGGTCCTGGTCCTCTTTCAGCTCAGAGGCCTGACGAAACAGAGCGGACATCACCTGAAAGAGAAGCCCGGCCATAAAGAAGGCGGGAATGAACAGCGCGGTATAGGTAAAAAGGGGAGCGGGGGTCCCGTCGGCCCACAGCCAGAGCACCAGGCGCACCAGCGCCGCTCCGGAGATGATCCAGCAGCACACTGCCGCCCGCCGCAGAGCTTTCGCGTTGGACAACTGGAAGGGGTTTCCTGCCAGAATGGTGTCCAGAGCTTTTTTGGCCTGGAATAAAATGACGGCGGTACACACTCCGCATAGCCAGAAAAATACGGTCAGCATTGCCGCTCCACGGTTCAACCAAACCCATCTGAAACAGCTTAGGGTGTACATGAGCCAGTGTCCCAGGGCGTGAAGGCCGTACCCGTCTTCGATGTTCTGGGACAGGTCTTGAAACATTTGCTCCAGCTCATGGCTGTTCTCCAGAGCGGCCAGCCCCGGCACCAGGGGCATGACCAGCAGGTTACCGACAAAGGCAATGAGTACCAGCGCCCGCAGCACCCGCGCCAGACGCTGGACAAAAGTTTCTTCCATGGAAAATTCCCCCTTTCGGTTGGCACCATGCTAGCATGGGATAAATTGATTGTCAATATAAATTTATTGTTTTTCGATAAAATTAAGAAATGCAAGAAGGGCGGCTTTTGGCCGCCCTTCGACGAAAAACAATCAGGAGAAATTACTTTACGGAGCTTGATTTTACTGGGCGGGTTCCAGCAGTCCTGCCGCCTGGCACATCCGTTCCCGGGAAATGTGGTTGACCAGGGAGATGACCCGTCCCACCAGGATCATGGCGGCCACAGTGCCTATGCCGACCCCTACAATGCGCCCCGAGGCGATCAGGCCCAGCAGGCAGGTGGAGGCCACACAGCACACATCGAAGATGTTTTTGGCCACGCCCTGCTCCCGGCCGATGGTCTCGCCCAGGGCGGCCACGATGCCGTCGCCGGGGTTGGGGACCAGCTTCATGTTCACTGTCACCGCCGCGCCGATGCCCGTGAGGAGAATGGCCAGCAGGAGCAGCAGAAAGTTGCTCCAGAAGGGCTCCTGAGCAGAATCATAGGGAATGAGAGCGGAATAGAGGTTCAGCACCCGACTGAAAATGAGGCTCAGGGGAAGCTGGCACAAATCGCTCACCAGGCGCTTGCCCCGGTGGAGGATCAGCTCTCCGATGACAAAAAGGGAGTAGAGCAGGAAGGTCATGTCTCCGAAGTTCAGGTGCCAGAGCTCCGACACGGCATAGGAAAAGGAGATGATGGGGGAGACCCCAAGTCCAGCCTTGGTGTTCAGCGTCAGGCCCATGGCCAAAATCAGCATGCCGATGATGTAAATGATCCAGCGGTTGAGGGTTTTCAAAAATGGTCGCGCTCCTTACATTAATGTCGAAAAAGTGGCACAGCCACTTTTTCGAAACGTTTGCACGCAATCCGGGCCTCGATTCCTGGCGGAAAAGTCGGCCCATCTTGCGTGAGAAGTGTCATTTCCGACGCACATGTCGTCGGAAATGACAGGATTTCAATTTATTCCGCCGCCTGTGGGCGTCGGAACTCCTTGCAGGAGGGCTTTTCCGGTCGGTATGTTGCCCCCCCAAAAAAGTCAGCCTTCTCCGCCGTTTTTGGCGAAGTGGTCGCACCAGGGCCGCAAGGTACAGCTGGGGCACTGGGGCCGCCGTGCGATGCACACCGCCCGGCCGTGGAGGACCATGCGGTGGCAGAAGTCGTTGGACTCCTGAGGGGGAAGGACCTCCCGCAGCTGCATCTCCACCTTCTGGGGGTCCTTGGTGCCGTCGGTGAGGCCCAAAAGGCCGGTGATGCGGATGCAGTGGGTGTCGGCCACCACTACGCCGGGGGTGTGGTACACGTCACCCAGAATGAGGTTGGCGGTCTTTCGGCCCACGCCGGGCAGCTTCAGCAGGTCCTCCATGGTGGCGGGCACCTTACCGCCGTATTCGGACAGGAGCATCTGGGAGGCCAGCACGATGTCCCGGGCCTTGGCCCGGAAAAAGCCGGTGGAGTGGATGTACTGCTCCACCTCGGCAATGTCGGCATTGGCCAGGGCCTCCAGGGTGGGGAAGCGGGCAAAGAGGGCAGGGGTCACCTGGTTGACCCGCTCGTCGGTGCACTGGGCGGCCAGACGCACGGAGAACAGAAGCTCATAGTCCTTGTCATATTCCAGGGAGCAGATGCCATCGGGGTAGAGCCGCTTGAGCTCCGCAATGATGGCCTCAATCTGGTCGGGGGATTTTCTCTTGTTCATAGAAAAGCTCCTTAACGGTGTGTTTGTTCCATTGTACCACGGTCATTTCCAAAGATGAAGGGGGCCAACTGATTTTTTTCTTGCCATTTCCATGGCTTTCCCTCATAATAAAAAAGAGGTGAATTCCATGGAAAGCCTGTTTTCCTGCCCCCTGTGCGCCCAGCCTCTGGAATGCACAGATACCGGGCTGATTTGCTCCAACCGCCACAGCTTCGACCGCTCCGCGGCGGGCTACGTCCATCTGCTGCCCCCCAACCGCAAGCACTCCAAAAATCCCGGGGACGACAAGGAGATGGTGGCCGCCCGGGCGGCCTTTTTGGACAAGGGCTACTATGCCCCCCTGCGTCAGGCGCTGTGCGAGCTGGCGCTGGATTGCGGGAAGGGGGAGCGTGCCCCCGTGGTGGTGGACAGCGGCTGCGGAGAGGGGTACTATACCGCCGGACTCTATGACACGCTGCAAAAGGCCGGCCTGGCGCCCAGAATGGCCGGGGTGGACATCTCCAAATTTGCCCTGCGCCGGGCGGCCAAGCGCCTGAAGGAGGGGGAGTTCGCCGTGGCCTCGGTCTATCACCTGCCTCTGGCGGACCACAGCGCCCACCTGCTGGTCAATGTGTTTTCCCCCCTGGCGGCGGAGGAGTTTGCACGGGTGCTGCGCCCGGGAGGATACTTCCTCTATGCCGTTCCGTCTCAGCGCCACCTGTGGGAGATGAAGGAGATTCTCTATGAGAACCCCTATGAAAACCCTGTAAAGCGGGAAGACTATACAGGATTTGTCTGGGAGGGCGTGCGGGAGGTGCGCTATACGGTGACGCTGGAGAATTCCAGCGACATCATGGCCCTCTTCCACATGACCCCCTACGCCTGGAAGACCCCCAGAGCCGGGGTGGAGCGGTTGGAAAAATTGGAGCGCCTCACGGTACAAATTGGCTTTGATTTTCACTGCTATCGGCGGCTGTGACCGCCCAAAGAAAGGAATTTTATGAACCAACCCATTTTATGGGCCGCCGTGGGCACGGGCATCACCTTTTTGATGACCGCCCTTGGGTCGGCCACTGTATTGTTTGTCCGGGGAAAATCGTCCCCCAACCTCCAGCGCCTCTTCCTGGGCTTTGCCGCCGGGGTGATGGTGGCCGCGTCGGTGTTCAGCCTGCTCCTGCCCGCCATGGAGGAGGCCGAGGCCTCGGGGCTTCCGGCGTGGCTGTCCACCGCCGGAGGCTTTGTACTGGGCGTTCTCTTTTTGTGGGGGATGGACTCTCTGCTGCCACACCTGCACCCGGAGTCCGACGGACCGGAGGGCCTGCCCTCCTCCTGGCGCAGGACCACGCTTTTGGTGCTGGCGGTAACCCTCCACAACATCCCCGAGGGGATGGCGGTGGGATTGTCCTTTGCCCTGGCCGCCCAGCACAGCGGCGGGGGACTGGGGGCCGCCATGGCTCTGGCCATCGGCATCGGATTGCAGAACTTCCCTGAGGGGGCGGCCATCTCCCTGCCCCTGCGGCAGGAGGGGATGAGCACCGGACGCTCCTTCCTATACGGGGCCCTGTCCGGCCTGGTGGAGCCCATTTTCGGCATTCTGGTCGTCCTCTTTGCCGGGAGCATTGCCCCGGTGATGCCCTGGCTTCTCTCCTTTGCCGCGGGGACCATGATGTATGTGGTCACCGAGGAGCTGATCCCCGAGGCCCATCTGGGGGAGCACTCCAACATCGGCACCATGAGCGTGATGTTCGGCTTTGTGGTGATGATGATCCTGGACATCGCATTGGCATAAAAGCGCTGCAAAAGCGGCAATGCCGCCTAATAATTGCAAAAACGCCGCCGGGAAACCGGCGGCGTTTTTGCAGCGGTGACTTATTCCTCAGATTTCAAGGGGAGAGAAGCCCTGCGGCGGCCCAGCAGCTCCCGGAGTACCCGCAGGCCCCGGAAGAGCAGGAATCCCAGCAGTGCGCCTGTCAGGCCGCAGATCAGGTCGTCAATATCAAAGCTCCGCCCCAGCGCCGGCTGCACCAATTCAAGAAACAACACAGCGGCCATAGTCCAGGGCAGGATATTTCGCCCGTGGACCCGGCCGAACAGGCAGGGGAGCAGAAAGCCCAGGGGGAGGAACAGCAGGGCGTATCCCACCCACATGGCGGCTATCCAAGGCCCGATGATGTAGGTACCCTGAATATAATCCAGCATGCGGGAGTTCAGAGCAAAAACCCCAGAGAAGGGCGGGCCTCCCGGCTCCCAGATCAGGAGCAGCAGACAGGCCAGATAAGCGGCAAACAGTATCCGCGGCAGCTCCAGCTCCCAGCAAAACGCTTTTCCCGCTGACTTGCCCCAGCTCACCCGGATCAGCAGATATCCGCAGCCGGACACCAGAGCGGTGACAAGCAGGGGAAGCAGATGATAAACCAGCACCTCCAATAATAGCGCGATCATGGTAACCCTCCTCAAATGGAATCAAACACCAGGCAACGGATGGGAAAGTGCCTTACCCTTGGCCTCATTGTATCGCCTTCTTTATTATTTGTCAATAAAAAATATTGTTGACAAACCAATAATAGAAATCTACAATAAAACCAGACTAACAAGAGTAGGAATGGCCATGGAACAGAAGAAAAAAGGTGCAGGAACATCTACAAACATTCAAATTGCGCTAAAAAAGGCCACCACGGAGATGATGGTCCTGGTTTTGCTGCGGGAACGGCCTATGTACACCTATGAGATGATGGCCGCCATCCAGGAGCGCAGCGGCGGCGTCATCACCTTTAACACCATGTACCTGTCCATCTACCGCCTTCAGGACCGGGGATATATCCGGGAGCAGGAAAAGGCGGTGTCCCCGGATAACCGGGTGCGGATCTATTTTGCCATTACCGATTCCGGGCGGAGCTATCTGGAAGAGCTGCTCCGGGAATACCGGCAGTTCACGGCCGCCCTGGACGGGATTATTGATGGGGCCTAAAACAGAATGAATGAAACAAAGGGACCGGAAGCAAAACGCTTCCGGTTCCTTTGCTGTTATATGGGGCAGATGCTCAGCCCAGCTTCTCCAGGCCCAGCTTCAGACGGCGCACCGTCTCCTCCTGGCCCAGGATCTGGCAGATCTCCACGGCGCCGCCGGGGGTGACCGCCTTGCCGGCCACGGCAATGCGCACCGGCCACATGAGGGTGGCATTTTTCACCTGCATGCCCTCAGCCAGCCCCACCAGGCTGTCGTGGATCATCTCCTGGCTCCAGGTGTTCAGGTTGCCCAGCATGCCTACAGCGGCGGCGAGCATATCCTTGGCCACCTCGGGGGTGCACTTGGACTTCTTGTTGGTAAACAGGTCCACGCTGTACTCAGGCAGGTGGTCGAAGAAGTCCACCTTCTCGGGGATGTCGGTGAGGCGCTCGCACCGGGCCTGGAGGAGGGCGGCGATGTCGGAGACCGACAGGCGCTCATCCTTTACAACCTGGCGGATAAAAGGCTCTGCGGCCTTGGCAAAGTCCTCGGGGGACATGGCGCGCAGGTACATGGCGTTGAAGTGGGTGAGCTTCTCAATGTCGAAGATGGCCGGGGACTTGGACATGCCCTCCAGGTCGAAGGCCTTTGCCAGCTCCTCCAGGGAGAACACCTCCTGCTCGGCGATCTCCCCCCGGGGGGACCAGCCCAGCAGGGCAACATAGTTCAAAATGGCGTTGGTGAGGAAGCCCTGGTTGCGCAGATCCTCATAGGAGGGGTCGCCGTGGCGCTTGGACATCTTGTGCTTGGCGTCCCGCATGACGGGGGAGCAGTGGACATAGGTGGGGATCTCCCAGCCAAAGCCCTCGTAGAGAAGGTTATACTTGGGGGCGGAGGACAGGTACTCGCTGCCCCGGACCACATGGGTGATGCCCATCAGGTGGTCGTCGATGACGTTGGCAAAGTTATAAGTGGGCAGGCCGTCCCGCTTGAGCAGCACCTGGTCGTCCAGGGTTTTATTTTCCACGGTGATGTCGCCGAAGATGGCGTCGTGGAAGGTGGTGGTGCCCTCCTGGGGGATTTTCTGGCGGATGACGTAGGGCTCGCCCGCGTCCACCCGGGCCTGGGCCTCGGCCAGAGACAGGTCGCGGCAGGGGTCGGCGGCGCGGTTGAAGTCGCCGGAGTCCTCCTCGCTCTCGGTCTTCTCGCAGAAGCAGTAATAGGCGTGGCCCTTCTCCACCAGCAGGCGGGCGTACTTGCCATAAGTGTCCCGGCGCTCGGTCTGGATATAGGGAGCCACGGGGCCGCCCACATCGGGGCCCTCGTCGTGGTCCAGGCGGCACTCGGCCAGAGTTTTGTAGATGAGCTCGGTGGCGCCCTCTACCTGACGGGTCTGGTCGGTGTCCTCAATACGCAGGATAAAGGTGCCCCCGGCGTTGCGGGCGATGAGCCATGTGTACAGAGCAGTGCGCAGGTTGCCGATGTGCATATAGCCGGTGGGAGAGGGGGCAAAGCGGGTGCGGACCTTGCCGTGGGGGATCTTGGCCTCCATCTCCTCAAAATACTTCATATCCAAAGCCATACGTTCTTCCTCCAATGTATCATTTGTCCCATTCCGCTTGGTGTGTCTCACACCAATTTGGACTCAGGTTTTGCGCTGTGGGGCCATTATATTTGATTTTTCTCCGTTTGACAAGGGGCTTGGGATTCTTCCGAAATTTTAATCTGTTCTTCATTGCTTTTTTTCCCGAAAGCGTATATCCTATAACTAATTTTACGGCGGATATCCGCCGTGTCAAAAAAAGGAGAAATCATTTTGAAAAACAACGATTCCAAGGCCCGCAAGCCCATGGGTAAAGTGGGCAGGGTTCTGCTGAGCCTGCTCATCACGGCAGCGGTGGGATTTGTGGACTTCTACGTGTCCCTGCCCGCCCTGAACCCCCAGTCGGCGGACTTCTATACCTTCCTGGCTCTTTTGTGCGTGGTGTATACCATCTCGATTTTTGTTCTCTCGGCCAAGGCGGGGGACAACGTGGTGCGCACCCCCAAGGCCCAGATTCGGGAGTGGCTGAAATTCGTCAAGCAGAGCTGCCTGCCCGTGGGCATTTTGTTTGTGGCCATCGTCGCCGTGGCCCTGGTGGGCCAGATCATCTCTCTGCCCATCTTCCGGGCGGGGGCCTACCGGGAGCTGCTGACGGTGGAAAAGGGGACCTTTGCCCAGGACATCAGCCAAATTTCCTTTGACAAGATTCCCACCCTGGACCGGAACAGCGCCGAGTACCTGGGCGACCGGCAGATGGGTACCCTCAGCGACATGGTAAGCCAGTTTGAATACTCCAACGACTCCACCCAGATTAACTACCAGGGCCGCCCGGTGCGGGTAGCCCCCATCGCCTATGCCGATCTCATTAAGTGGTTTACCAACCGGGGAGAGGGCCTGCCCGCCTATGTGCTGGTGGACATGGTAACCCAGGAGGCCAGCGTGGTGCGCCTTCAGGAGGGGATGAAGTACTCCTTCTCCGAGCCTCTCAACCGCAACATCATGCGCCACCTGCGCTTCCACTACCCCACCTACCTGTTCGACACCCCCCAGTTCGAGATCAATGAGGAGGGCACGCCCTACTGGATCGCCCCCCGCATCGTCAAGACCATCGGGCTGTTCGGGGGCGCCGATATCCAGGGCGCAGTGCTGTGCAACGCCATCACCGGCGAGTGTACCTACTACGACATCGCCGACGTGCCCACCTGGGTGGACAATGTATATACCCCCCAGCTTATCATGGAGCAGTATGACTACTACGGCACCCTGGTCCACGGCTTTATCAACTCCATCCTGGGCCAGCGGGACGTGACGGTGACCACCGAGGGGTACCACTACATCGCCCTGAACGGCGACGTGTACGTGTACACCGGCATCACCTCGGCCAATGCCGACCAGTCCAACCTGGGCTTCCTGCTGTCCAACCAGCGCACCAAGGAGACCCGCTTCTACGACGCCCCCGGCGCCACCGAGTACGCCGCCCAGATCTCCGCTCAGGGCGTGGTCCAGGACCTGG
>CALWYG010000071.1 GCA_944385695.1 uncultured Oscillospiraceae bacterium
CCTCTATAAATCAAGCAGAAAAGCTTCTGTTGTGCTCTGATATGTATATCATATCACAAAATGCCCCAGAGTAAAGCATTTATTTTGTGGAGGTTACCACAACGAAAAAGCTGTGGGAGGGAAGGAGAGAAATAGAAAAAACGGCTGAATCCACAAAAAGGAACAGCCGTTTTTAGACAATATGCAAGAAGTCAGTCAAAAGCCAGGCCAAGATAGCCTGTGGAAGACCAATTCCAGGCCTGCTTTTGTGCCGAATCCAACCATTTCAGCATTCCAAATTGTACCCTGGAACAGGAAATGGAGTGCTCCTCAAGGGCCTGGGACGTGCGTACCAGCCAGTGCTGTGCCGGGGCGACCCGGGGCAGGTCAGCCAGTGCCAAATGGCAGGCGGCAGGACAGCCCAGCAGCTCTTTGAGGACAACGGTCCCATTGCCCGCACCCTCTGCGCACAGGCAAACGGGTCCGGCACTGGTGACTGCACAAAACAGGCCCCCTCCGCTCAGAGCGCAGCAGCCTGCCTGATACCGGAGAGCGTCCTGGGGATAGGCGATGTGGGGAAGATGGGCCAAAAGCGATTCCCGGGCGGAGGCGTACGCTTCCGGGGAAGCGGGGCAGAGCAGGGCAGATTGTGGGGAAGGGAGCAGGTCCGCAGGGGAGAGGCCTCCCTCAAAGTGCTGAAAGCACTCTCCAAAGCCATTGGCGGCAAAAAAGTTATGAAGGGAGGGCTGGGCAGGGACTGTGGTTACCGCAGCAATCCCCAGCGTTCGGAAATAGGCATCGGCCTGAGACAGCAGTGTGCCCGCAAGCCCGCGCCCCCTGCACTCCGGGTGGGTGGCCACCGCATAGAGGTAGGCAGCCCGGTATGCTCCTTCCCCCGGAATCACAAAGGTGGTATCAAACCAGGCGGTCATGGAGCGCACCTGTCCCTCCTCCTCCAAAACCAGCACCCGCTCGGGGCGGTAATAGGAGGAGTAGAAATTGTCCACATAGGCATCGTCATCACCAAAGGCCAGCTGCCAAAGCTGGCGTTGGGCTGGGACGTCGGCAGGAACCGAAGGGCGGGTGAGGAGCATAAAGGAATCTCCTTTCTCTTAGTATCCGGGGTAAATATCGCTTTTCTTTGGCATGATGATGGCACAGATGATATAGGCCCAGATACCCAGAGAGCCCATAAATGCCGCAATGACCCAGCCTACCCGTACCAGGGTGGGGTCGATATCAAAATATTCGGCAATTCCGCCGCATACGCCGCACAGCATCTTATATTGATATTCGGTTCGGTAGAGCCGTTTGCCTCCCATATTAATCACTCCTTTACGAAATGTCGTGTATATAAGGGGAGCGTTTGCTCCCACTGATAACAGGATACGCGCCCAGGGTTAAAAAATCCATGGAGAGAAGATGAAAGATTGATAAAAATTTTAATTGGGATGAGAGCCGGGATTCTCGCAACATGTGATCCAGAGCGTTCGGGTGAGAAGAGCGGAGGAGATGGAAAAGAACACCTCCAGGGCAGAAGATACCATGCGGGGAATGAAAAAGAGAATTCCACAGGCGATGGCAATCAGGAGCCAGGCCCTCAGGAGCTTTTGGTACGTCTCGGGCCGCGTACCTCTCAGCCACAGCAGACACAGCAGCAGGGCGACCATCAAAAGCACACTGGCCAGGGCGGCCAGCAGCACATGAAGCGTGGCATATCTGGGGAAGTAATCAGGAAGGTAGGGAATGGCCAGCGCGTAGGCAAGGGAAAGGCAGGCACCGAGGGTAATCAGGTGCAGGACCAGACGCTGCCGGAAGCGTGGCAGAACCAGAGCCAGCCGGGTCAGCATGACGAGAAAATAGCTGCCCAGGAGAATCCCCCAATAGATAAAGCCCCGGTAGTTGTCCACACCGGTGACCGCAATGACGGAGAAGTTGGTGCTGAACCACTCCATGCTCCCAGCAAACCACAGGGTATACACTGGAATGAGAAAACAGGAGAAAAAATTGAGCCAAAAGCCGCCCTTTCGAAAAAATCTCCTCATTTCTTCGCTGCTGCCACCAGATCGCCCTTGTCGTTGAAGTAGACGGTGCGGATTTCGCTGCCGGTGTTTTTCTGAATGTCGTCCAGCCGGAGGCCTTCGGTGATGGTGGAGACCAGGGAGAAGGCTACGCCGTGGCGCTTGGCGCGGCCAGTGCGGCCGATGCGGTGGATATAGTACTCGTTTTCATCGGGGACGTCATAGTTAAAGACCGCATCCACGTCATCAATGTCCAGTCCCCGGGCGGCGACATCGGTGGCAACCAATACCCGGAGCTTTCCGTCCCGGAATTTTTGCAGGGTCTTTTCCCGGGCGGACTGCTGAATGTCCCCGTGAATGGCCTGGCAGGAAATACCCCGCATGGAGAGAAGGCCGGAGAGCCGGTCGGTCATGTTCTTGGTGTTGCAGAAGGCAATGACCCGCTCATAGCCACCCATGTCCAGCAGCCGGGCCATGGTGTCCGCCTTCTCGTTGCGCTCCACATCCAGACGGTACTGGGCGATGTCGGGACGGTTCTCCTGGTCGGCCTGGACGGTGATTTCCACAGGGTCACGCTGATAAACCCAGGAGATGTCCAGCACTTCCCGGGAGATGGTGGCGGAAAACATGCCCAGATTGCGGCGCTGAGGCATTTTGTCCAGAATGTGGGTGACGTCCCGGACAAAGCCCATGTCCAGCATCCGGTCGGCCTCGTCCAGCACCACGGTCTGTACCTTGTCCAGGCGGACTGTGCGCCGCTTCATGTGGTCCATCAGCCGCCCGGGGGTAGCTACGACGATCTGGGGCCGCTTTTTCAGCTGGGTAATTTGTTTTTCAATGGGCTGGCCGCCGTAGAGGCACACCACCCGTACCCCTTCCTTGAAGGTGCACAGATCCCGCAGCTCATCCTGGATCTGGATGGCCAACTCCCGGGTGGGGGCCAGTACCAGGGCCTGGATGCTGTCATCCTGGGGGTCAATGTGCTCTACCATGGGGATACCAAAGGCAAAGGTTTTGCCCGTGCCGGTAGGGGCCTTGGCAATAACATCCTTCCAGTCCATAAAATAGGGGATAGCTCCGGTCTGAACGGCGGTGGCGCTGACATAGCCCTTTTCGCCAATTGCCCGGAGAAGCTCGGGAGAGAGGCCCATTTCGTCATAGCGGGCGCTTTCGCTGACGGTCTGTCCGTTGATTTCCATGTTGATCGATCCTTTCTTTCTATAAACCAGGTGATCCAAGGCCTCCCAATCAACCATCAACGCCGTCCTCCAGGCGCGGCCCCGAATCAAAAAGCGGCAAGTCCGCTTCCATATAAACCCACTCTATATTATAACAACAATTATGGCCTTGTCCACGAATTTTAAAAAAATACCCGCGGCCTGGGCCGCGGGTATCTGGGAGAAGAATGAGAGGAGAAAACAGATTACCAGCCGAAGTAGTTGCCGAAGGGCCAGTTATAGGAGTTGCCGGACTGCTGCTGTTCATTGGACTGCTGCTGGATTTGGTTGGCCGCTTCGGTTTGTTCGTTCTTTTCGTCAAAGATGATGGAGAACTTCTTGGTCTCGGTGCTGCGCAGCACAGTGAGTGTGGCCGTGTCCCCCGCCTTGTAATTGGAGGACAGGGCGGCTGTGAGGGCAGAGCTGGAATCAATGGCGGTGTCATCAATGGCGATGATGATGTCGCCCACCTGGAGACCGGCCTTCTGGGCGCAGGAGCCATCGGCTACGCTCTCCACATAGGCACCGGCGCTGATGCCATAGCGCTGGGCATATTCAGGGACAGAAGAGACCTGGACACCCATATAGGGCTTGCCGGTGACATAGCCGTGCTCGATCAGGTCGGAGAGGATGTCCTTTACGTCGTTGATGGGAATGGCAAAGCCAAGGCCCTCGGCGGAAACACCGGAAGAGGACTGGGTGTACTTGGCGGATACGATGCCCACCACATTGCCATAGCTGTCAAAGAGGGGGCCGCCGGAGTTGCCGGGGTTGAGGGCACAGTTGGTTTGCAGCACGTTCAGAGTGGTGGTCTCCGTCTGGCCGTTCTCATCGGTGCTGGAGGTGGTGATCAGACGGTCCAGGGCGGAAATGATGCCGTCGGTGAGGGAGTAGGTCAGCTCGCCCAGAGGATTGCCGATGGCGTAGACCGTTTCACCCACGACCAGCTCGTCGCTGTTGCCCAGGGTGACGGCCTGAAGGCCGGTGGCGTCAATCTTGAGGACGGCCACATCGTTGTCCTGTTCGCCGCCCACCAGCTTAGCGGTGTACTTTTCGCCGCTGGCGAAGGAAACTTCAATGGTGACAGAGGGGTCCTTTGCCGCGTCCTCAATGATGTGATAGTTGGTGACGATGTAACCATCCTGGGTGAGCACAAAACCGGAGCCGCTGGCGGCGGAAGTGGTGGTCTGCCCAAAGATGTTCACGGTGGTATTCACCGTAATGCCCACACAAGAGGCCAGGTTGGCGGCGTAGAGCTCCTCGGCGGTCATAGGCTGGCCGCTGTTGGAGTTGACGATGGTCTGAACCTGGGGACGTTCCCCTTCATAGACTACGGTCTCCGGCTGGGTAAGCTTGCCGTACAGAGCGGCGCCGCCCACGCCGGCACCGCCGCCCACCAGGGCACAGGCCAGAATCAAAGCGATGATCTTGCGAGCGCCGCCCCGCTTCTTGGGGCTGTGGCCGGGTGTGCCCGGCTGCTGGTTATACTGGTATTGCTGAGGCTGAGTACCGGGGGTTGGGTCGGTGTAGTCGCCAAAGCTGCCGCGGTAGCCGTCATTCTCGCTGTTATAGAAATTAAATTCATCCATGATGAAAACGCTCCTTTCAAAGGATGTCCAACAGGGATCCTTCTTTTTACAGGCATTATCATATCGCTTAATTGTGAAGAAAGCATGAAGAAAAACAAATATGTTTTTGAACAATTTCGGGAAGTTTTAACTTTTTTTGTCCGGCGTCTCCACGCGCTGGGATAAAATGGAAGCTATGTCCCGGGCGGCGGCGATCAGGTCCATACGAAGCCCTCGGAACATTCCCATCCCCGCCAGGTTCAGCAGCACCAGCAGCAGAATGGGCCCCAGGATCATGCCCAGCACGCCCCCCAGCTTCATACCCACATAGATGCTTACCAGGGACAGAATGGGGGATAAACCGGTCTGATCTCCCACAAATTTCGGTTCCATAGCCCGGCGGAACAGGGCGATGACACCCCAAATGACCATCAGTTCCACCGCAGAAGCAAAATTCCCCAGAAAAAGGGCAATAAAGGCCCAGGGAACCATGACGGTACCGGCGCCGATAATGGGAATAAAGTCCAATACGGCCAGTCCCAGAGCCAGCAGCAAGCCGTAGGGCTGACGGATTATGGTAAATCCCACCAGCAAAATGACAAAGACGCCCACGGAAAGGAGAAATTCTGCTTTTAAATAGCCTCCGAAGGCACCAAGAGCCACGGACCGGACCTGGCCAAGGAAGTGGAGCAGGCCTTCGTCCATGTGCTGGGCCGCCCGGCTGCGCAGATAGGGGTAGTCGGCGGTGAGCAGGTAGGTGGCCATGACGTAGATGACCAGGGCGATAACAAAGGAGGGCACGGCCATGGCCTTTTCGCCCAGGTTGGAGCCGAATGTGGCCAGCCAGTCGGAGGCGGAATCCTTGAACCACTCAAAAAAGCTGTTGAAGGTAGCGTTGATAAAATCGGCCACCTGGGGCGGGACCAGCGTCCACAGGCTGGAGGAGAGAGTCTCGATCTGTTCCAGCGTGGCCTGGAGGCTGTCCAGAAGACCGCTCCAGTTCTGGGCCAGGGAGGCAAGCTGCCCCGCCGCGGCATAGACCAGCAGCACCACCGCGCCCCCTGCCAGCCCAAAGAGCAGCAGCAGTACCAGCAGAGACAGCGGCCCCCGGCTCCACCCCAGGGCCTTCTGAAGCCGCTTGACCAGAGGGTTGAGGGCGGCGGCGGTGATGAGGGCCAGAAGGAAGGGGGCGAAGAGGGAGAGTAGGGGACGGCCTAAAAAGACGAGGATCAGAATACAAATCAGCGTCACAACAAAGCGGATGGACAGCCGAAGCCAGAGCGCGCCCCGCTGACGCCAGGATAACTGCTGCAATTCCAAAGGAAAACCTCCTCTGTGGTTAATCTGGATACAGGAAAGTATAACACATATTATATAAATAAACTGTAAATTTATCACCTCCACAGACAACAAGCCCCGGCCGCTGAAGGCGGCCGGGGCTTTGAAATAGTTTAGAATAGGGAGGGTTATGTGCGGTAGACGATGCCCACCAGATTGGGGCCGGCGTTGATGGCAACCACGCCGCCGATGGGATACTCCAGAACGGTGTCTTCGCCCAGCGCGGCCTGACAGGCCTCCCGCAGACGGGCGGACTGCTCCTGATTGTTCCCCCGGACCAGAAGATAGGGGGTGCCGCTCTGCCGCTCCTTGCGGCACAGGTCCACAATGGTGGAGATGACGTTTTTTTCGCCGCGGACCTTGGAGAGAATCTTGGATTCCCCGTCCACAAAGGTCATAATGGGCTTGAGGCCCAGGGCCTCGCCCATAAAGGCGGCGGCAGCGGAAATACGTCCGGACTTCTTGGCAAACCGCAGATCCAGGGGCGCAAACACTACCCGAACGTGATCCAGCCAGTCCTGAATATAAGCGACGATTTCATCGGCCTGGGCGCCGTCGGCGGCCATTTTTACGCCCTGAGCTACGGCCCAGCCGTAGGCCATGGTATAGGTTTTGGAGTCGATGAGGTGAATACGGAAGGTCTCCTTGGCCTCGGGGTGATGCTTGTAGAAGTCGTCCCGGGCCTGAAGGGCGTTGCCGAAGGTGGCGGACCCCTTGGAATTGATGGAGACGTGAATGAGGTCGGTATACCCTTCGGACCAGGCGCTCTCATAGCACTCGGTGAATACATAGGCGTTGAGCTGGGCGTGGGTGGGAATCTGGGGTGCGGACAGGAGCATATCAAAAAACTCGTCGGGGGTAAAGTCTACGCCATCCTCATATTCCTCCTCTCCCATGGCAATGGGGAAGGGGAGCACCTGAATGGAAAGCTCATCCCGCAGCTGGGCGGGCAAATCCGCAGCGGAGTCGGTGGAGAACTTGATACGAGCCATAAGTAAAGGCCTCCTCATTGATAGAGCGGGAACTCCCGCGTATTTCAAAAATCATTAGCCGCACCATTATCTCAAAAAGGAAAAAGGTTGTCAATACGGCGAATTGTGTAAAAAATTAGGACATTCCATCGGAAGGATCTTCCTTAAAAGCCAGTTTCTGTTTGGTGCCGTCGGGATACTGAATATAGGTGTTGTCCAGCTGAGCGGTGAGGCTCTGTTTGAAGGCGTCGATATATTCCCGGCGCAGGGCGGTTCGCTCAGCCTGCTCCTCCGGGGTCAGGCCTTCCGGGGTTTTTGCTTTTTTGGCCAGGGCGTTGATGCGGTTAATTTTCTCCTGAGTAATCATCGGGTTTCCTCCTTATATGAGACGGAGGGGCATTGATAGGCTCCGTCGCGTTTCTCCTCTGTGAAGATCGCTCGTATGTTAAAGATAGCGCTCTAAAACCAACATGGTGCGGCCCTTTCGGGACTGGCCGGGGACCTCACGGACCACACATTTGCCCAGTCCGCGGCAGGTAAGGACATCCCCTTCTTCCACAAGCTTGTCCCCCTTCAGACATTCCCGGTGGTTGAGGGCCACTTTACCGGCAGAGATGAGGGCGGCGGCTTTGGATCTGGACGTAGAGAAGCCTGCTGCAATGACCGCGTCCAGTCTGGGGGTGGCTACGGTGTCGCGAATGGTTTTGACCTGAGCGGGCTTGTGGGAGAGTTGACTGAGGGGAATGGGGCTCAGACTCACCTTCCACCGGCCTGCTCCCTCCCACTGGGACAGGAGGATGGGCATGGTCTCCGTGAGGGCCACCACCTGGCACAGGCCGGGAGAGGGAAACAGAATATCCCCCAGCTTTTCCCGCGTGATGCCAAGGCCCATGAGCGAGCCCAGAATGTCCCTGTGGGTCAGGGAGGCACTGGGAGGGAATTTGGCCTCCAGAGCGGAAAGAGGACCCTCCGGATCGGAAAGAACGTCCTCTGGTTCCTGCCAGTCGGGCAGAAAGGCGCAGATCTGGCGCTCCCCATCGGGATAGCCGCCCCAGAAGAGATGCCGGGGCCGCCCCCAGGCCGCAAGCAGGTCGGATACACAGGCCTGCTCCCCCGGGGAGAGAAATGGGGTATGGGCGGGGACGCCCCGCTGCTGAGCAAGCTCCAGCTTGTCCAGCACACGCCCCAGCAGGATACGCTCCTCCCCGTTGCGGGCGCAGCGGTCCAGCAGTTCCTTTTTGGTCACATCGGTTCCCCCCTGTCTCTTGAAGTCCAGTATAGGGGAGGGGCTGCCCTTTGTCAACTGACAGCGGCCCGGTGAGAAATTTCCTTGACAAAGGGGTGGGACGTGGATAAAATAGACCCGAACTGCAGCACAATCGAACACAGGGGCGCTGGGAGTTTGTTCCCGGCTGAGATGCAGAGGCAAGCGTACTGCCTCCGGTCCCTAGAACCTGATCCGGGTAATGCCGGCGTAGGAAGTGGAAGAGAGATGTTTTTTGTCTCCTGAAAGACCGCACTACACCCGTCCGGATGTACTGCGGTATCTTACTTTTTGGAGGCAATTGAAATGAACGCGACAAGAACCAACACGGCAGTAAGTACCCACTACCTGCTCCGGATGCTGTGCGAAGGGGCCCTGCTGGTGGCCCTGTGCCAGATTGTGGACATGTTCCCACTGTGGAAGATGCCCTGGGGCGGAACCGTCTCCCTGTGCATGGTCCCCTTCTTCCTGTTTACCTGCCGGTGGGGCGCCGGCTGGGGCTTGCTGGCCGGCTTTGTGCTGGGTGTGCTCCAGTTTATGGCGGCCGGCGGAATTGCCATTGGCTGGCAGTCCATTTTGGGGGATTATATGATCGCCTATATCGTTCTGGGCGTGGCCGGACTGTTCCGGGGAAAGAAGTGGAGCATCTACGCCGGCGCCACCGTGGGCTGTGTGGCCCGCTTCCTGGTGCACTATGTGGTGGGCGCTACCGTCTGGGCGGAGTATATGCCCGAGACCTTCTTCGGAATGACCATGACCACCCCCTGGTTCTATTCTCTGCTGTATAACGGCTTCTACATGGTGCTGGATTGGCTGCTGTGTATGGTCATCTATGCTCTGCTTATGAGAAACAGCCGGATGCGCTGGTATCTGACGGCGGAGGATCTCCACTGAGAAAAGTCCCTGCGGGGGCGGAAAGAGAGGCCCCATGGGAAAATTTGACGGCCTGCTGCTGGCCAGCGATTTTGATGATACTTTGTATGATCTTACGTTTCATATTCCGGAACGTAATCTGGAGGCCATCCGATACTTTACCCATCACGGCGGATTGTTTACCGTGGCCACCGGCCGGGCCCACCGGACCTTTGCGCCCTACGCCCCCATGGTGCCCATGAACGCCCCGGCGGTGCTGTCCAATGGAGCGGCCATTTATGACTTCCAGAGGGACCGGGTGGTGGAGCAGACGGCTCTGGACCCGCGGGCGCCGGAGGATCTGGGGGCGCTGATGGAGGAGTTTCCCTCCCTGTCCATCGAGGCTTATCATGGAGAGGACATCTACATCTGGAACCCCAATGAGATTACCCTGGCGCATATGAAAAAGGTGGCCTGCGATTATACGCTTTGTCCGGTCAAGGAGATGCCGGCTCCCTGGGCCAAGGCCCTGTTTCACCAGGAGCATGAGATCCTGGCACATGCCAAAGAGCGCCTGCTCAGCCGGTGTGCAGACCGATACGAGGCTATTTTTTCCAATCCCCGCTATTTGGAAATTACCTGCAAGGGCAGCACAAAAGGTGGAATGGTGGCAAAACTGGCTCAGATGTTAGGCGTACGCCCGGAGCACATCTACTGTGTGGGGGATAACCAAAACGACATTCCCATGCTGGAACAGTCGGCAATTCCCTTTGCTCCGGCCAACTGTGCCCAGGAGGTCAAGGACTGGGGGGCCAGAGTGCTGTGCCATTGCAACGACGGTGTGATCGGCGATATTGTGGAACAACTGGACAAGCTCTATTAAATCTTGCATCACTGGCTGGATGGCCGGTATCCGCAAAAAAAGCGGATACCGGCCGTTTTTTGTTGTACGCATCCATGCAACACGACGGGCAATTCCACCTAATGTGAACGATGGTTTTCGTCAGGCGTCCCGCTGACGATCAGCAGATTTCCGGGAGAGACCGGAAGGAGGAGAAACGCCAAAAAACCAAATCACATTTTTTATGAGAGGAGAACCAATATGTACGTTGTAAACCCCAATCATCTCTATGCGCTGTACCAGTGTACCGAGAAAAATGATGCCCCTGATCTGGCCACCGTAGGCATGGCCATGTTCCTGAAGGAGCACCCTGAGATCTCCAAAGAGGAGAGCGAGGCCATGCGCCTGTTTACCGGTGCCCACGGCAAGGCGCTGGCCAAGGCCTATCCCGACGAGAAGCGATTCTATCTGGCCTATGCCATGGGCCTGGTGGAGGACATGGAGCACGCCATCCAGCGGGAGGAAGTGGAGCAGGAGGAGGCCGGAAAGGCCGCCGAGGAAGCACAGGTTCAGGGCTCTGAGCAGTAACAAGAAGAAGGAAAGGCGGCTCCCTTGCCGGGGAGCCGCCTTTCCCCAAATAGCAGAAAAATGAGGAGTGGAATGGATGCTTTATATGGAGGACTGGATGGTCCGTACCCCGGATCACTATTCTCTGGGCTTTGCGGGCGACCATTTGGCGGCCTGTATCGAGCTGTCTGCTCCGCTGCCTGAGGGTTGGGACCTGAAGGTGGATGTGGAGCGGGAGGGAAAGAAGAACGTGATCCAGCTGCAGCGGGAGGGAGACCTTTTTTCTGCCCGGCTGACCGCTGAGATGCTGGGAGAGGACGGCTATTATTTTCTGCAAATCCGTGGGACCAACGGAGATGTGGTACGCCACAGCAATGTTTTTCTTGCAATGGTATACCACAGCATCAATGCCGCGGAGGAATTTCCCCCTGTGCTGCCGTCGGAATTTCAGCAGATGGAGCGGAGGCTCACTGCCCTGAACCAGCACCCGCCTAAAGCAGGGGATGGGGTATGGCTGGTATGGAATGTGGACAAAGAAGCCTACGAGCCCACGGACATTCCCGTTTCCGCCGGTATTGCTTCCCAGGACGTGGAAGCCATCCGGGTGATGGACCGGGCAGAGTATGATGCACTCGCGCAGAAGGACGCCCGGACGCTCTATCTCATTCGGGGGTGAAAGAAATGCTGCATTACGAACAGCAGGCCGTTGATCAGCTGAGGCTGGGGGAGATGGGCATAAAAAGCGCGGCCATAGGAGAAACACAGATCTATGTGCGGCCGGGAGGATATATTTTCCTGGATCTCAGCACAGAACAGGAGCGTGAAAGAGATGGCAAGTTACTTTAATGTGACGCTGGATACGGCTGCTCCGTCGGATGTGGCTTTGGCCATTAACGGCGGGGCTCTGTATGCCAGCTCCACGGCGGTAAACCTGAACATAACCCTGGCTGACGAACAGACGGAAGGGTACCAGATGAAAATTTGGGGTGTGGCCGGGGCCTTGGAAGAGGCACAGGCCAATTGGGAGAACTTTGTCCCTTCAAAGGGGGTCAACCTGCCCGGAGGCGACGGGCTGAAAACCGTTTCTATCAAGGTACGGGATGATGTGGGCAATGAGAGCCTGACCGTCAGCGACAGCATTACCCTGAACACGACGGTTCCTGTGGTGACCGTCACCGGGCCGGACCGGAGCAAAATTTCCATGGTGGAGGGATTCCAAAAGGCGGTGATCAACTTTACCGCAGACGTTCCCTTTGAAGCGTACAAGGTCTGCGTGGTCTCGACGGTGAGCGCGCAGCAGGAGGCAGGAATTCCCATTCCTACAGAGGGGGGCTCCCTGCATACCAGTGGGGAAGAGGGAGGATATCCTGCCTCCACCAACATAGAAGTGACCATTACCGGTGCGGATCTGGCCTGTGCCAGTCCGGGCGATGGGGTCAAGATCATCAAAGTGTTTGTACGCAATGCGTCCGGAATCTGGAGCGTGGTGTGATGGCGGCGCCGGAACTTATATTTTCCACATCGGGGGAGCGGCTGTCCGCCGCGGAGGGGTTTGACCGGATTGCGGTTACAGTCCATGCAAGCCTGCCCTGCCGGACGATTGAGTGTCGGGCGACAAAGGCGGGAGAGGAATACGGCGTGGGAAAGGGGACGCTGCTGGCTTCGTTTTCTTCCACCCCGGCGAATACCCCGCGAACCTTTGAAATCTATGACGATTTCCTCCTCCGGGGTGACGGGCAGTATCGGATTTCTCTGTTTGCCCAGGGAGAGGACGGCAGCTGGAATGACAATTACCCCTACGTCCCGGTGGGAGAGGGGGCTTATAGGACAGCGGACCAGACGGTCTATTTGTGTATGAGGGAGTGAAACCATGGCGGAGGGATACAACGGGGCCTTTACGGGCGCTCAGATTGATGAGGCAATCGGTAAAATTCAAAACAAAAATTTGCCTGCAGACGGGGTAACATTTTCTGATGGAGAAAGTTTTCAGGAAAAGTATGACAGCGGGCAGCTCACCGGACCCCAGGGAATTCAGGGAGAGGTGGGCCCCCAAGGAGCGCCGGGCGAGCAAGGGCCGCAGGGCATTCCGGGAGAACCGGGGCCGCAGGGGATTCAAGGTGAGCCTGGGCCTCAGGGAGAGCCGGGGGCCCAAGGGGAGCAGGGACCGGCAGGACAAGACGGAAAAAGCGCCTATCAGGGCGCTGTAGAGAAGGGATATGCCGGTACGGAAGAGGAGTTTAACGCGGCCCTGGTAAAAGCCGGACAGATGCGCTCCTTTGCCGCAGCCTTTGCCCTGTCCAAGTGGACGGCTGGCAGTGGGGAGTGTACCATTACCTACCCCTTTTTGAGCGGCGCTGTGACCGACGCCGTGGTGACTTGCCGGGCCGCCGCGCTGGTGGGCGGTGTATATCGGGAGGATGTGTGGGTGGCCAGAGAAACCTACGCTACCATTTCTTCCAGCGGTGATCTTGTGCTCCACTGCGCCGGAAACAGCGGCTATGCGGGAACGGTATCGGTGGTAGTATGGGGGACCTCCTGAATGGAAGAGGACTTGAAAGAAACATAAGGAGAGAGTGCAATGGAGACAATTGAAACCTGGAAGGCGGTGTTTGCGGCTGTGGTCGGGCTGTTGACCGGACTTTGGGGCTGGATGGGCTGGCTGGTAGTGGGCTGGGTAGCCGTGATGCTTTTGGACTATGTAACCGGCTCGGCGGCGGCTGCCAAGGAGGGCGCTTGGTCCAGTGCCCGGGCCAGAGAGGGAATCTGGCATAAGGCCGGGATGATTGTAGTGGTGTTGGTGGCGGCGGGAGCGGATATTCTAATGGCACTGGTGTTGGAACGGCTGCCCGAAGCCGCGCTGCCCTTTGAGTATCCGGGCCTGATCTGCCCTGTGGTGCTGGTCTGGTATGTGGTCAGTGAGTTGGGGAGTATTACAGAAAATGCTGTGGATATGGGAGCACCGGTACCCGGCTGGCTGACAAAGCTGCTGTTGGTGGGGAAACAGGCCATTGACCGGGCCGGAGAGCAGCTGGTGGATGAGGAAGAAAATGAATGAGAACCTTTGGAGGAAAGGAGCGCTGAAATGCTGATCTGCATTGACGCAGGGCACTATTTGGGCACACCGGGTAAGCGGTGCCTGAAGAGAATTGATCCTCAGGAGACAAGAGAGTGGGTGCTCAATGCCAGGGCGGCGGATAAAGTGCAGGAGATTCTGGCAGGGTATGACTGTGAGACCATGCGGGTGGACGATGTGACCGGACAGGAGGAAGTCACCCTCTATGAGCGGGTCAGTGCGGCAAACCGCGCCGGGGCGGATCTCTATTTATCCATCCACCACAATGCGGGAATCAACGGCGGCTCCGGCGGAGGGATTGTAGTCTATGCATGTCCGGGGGCTGACCAGCAGTCCAAGGCGGTGCAGCAGGCAATCTATCAACACACGGTGGCAGAAACCAGACTGAGGGGAAACCGGGCAAACCCCATGCCGGAAGGAAATCTGTATGTCTTGAATGCCTCCGCCATGCCCGCCGTACTGGGGGAGTTCGGATTTATGGATTCCACCACGGATACCCCTCAGATTTTGACCGAGGCCTTTGCCGATCAGCTGGCCCGGGGAATTGTGGAGGCACTGGTGGAAGTTTATGGGCTGAAGGAGGTGGATGCCGTGACGTATGAGCGGTGGAAGGACTTTATGAAGCGCTATCAGCAGGAACAGGGACAACTGCCCCCAAGCGATTGGGCGCAGGAGGGGCTTGCCCAGGCCAAGGCCCGTGGGATTACCGACGCTACCCGCCCCCAGAGTGAGGCAACCCGCCAGGAGGTGGCGCTGATGATTAACGCCGCAATCAAATAAAAAAGAAAGACACGCTTTTTAGCGTGTCTTTCTTTTTTATGGAAAGGACAGAACTCAAATCTGTGACCTGACCTGTTGGAGGGGGTCACCCGCCGAATAAATGTATACCGGCCTTCTGACTGGCGGCGCGTGTGCGCCGCGAATTCGGAACGAAGCGAGAAGAATTGCGCAGGGGCGGCTTTGCCCACCCCGAGCCTTTATGGTATCGAAGGGCGGAGCGCCCATAGGAAGCAAAACAAAAAACAAAAAGGCAGTTGAGAAAGCAACTGCCTTTTTGTTTTGGTGGAGACAACAGAACTCGAATCTGTGACCTTCCGCGTGTGAGGCGGACGCTCTACCGGCTGAGCTATGCCTCCATATAAACGGCTGAGAAAAGGTGGTGACCCGGACGGGACTCGAACCCGTGTTGCCGCCGTGAAAGGGCGGAGTCTTAACCGCTTGACCACCGGGCCGTTTGTCTATATGGAATCGGAAATAATCCGTTCTTTGTTGGTAGCGGCAACTGGATTTGAACCAGTGACACCGCGGGTATGAACCGCGTGCTCTAGCCAACTGAGCTATGCCGCCGTAGCGCCTCTCGAACAGGGCAGGTGTTAGTATAGCGGATTTTAAGCCGGTTGTCAACAGGAAAATGAAAAATTTTCATTTTATTTTTTGAGGGCCCAAAAAGAAGGGTTCAGCGGCCTGTAAAGCCGCTGAACCCCCGAAAACTGCCTTAGCCGGAGAAGTGGTCCCGGTAGTCCCGCATCCGGGCGGAAAAGAGCTGCCCGGGGGTGGGGGGCGTGTAGGTGATGGCGTTTGCCCCGGCGGCGATGGTTTGGAGAATATTTTCTTCCGTGGGACCACCGGTGGCGATAATGGGGATGTCAGGGAACTGTTGGCGGATAATGGCTACCAGCTGAGGGGTCTGGGCGGCACCGGAGACATTGAGAATGTCCGCCCCTGCTGCAATCCGCTTGGCCACGTCTTGTTTGGGAGAGACGATGGTGGCTACCACGGGGATATCCACAACCTTTTTGATCTCGGAAATGGTCTCGTCGGTGATGGGGGCGTTGAGCACCACTCCATAGGCCCCCTGATGCTCGGCATATTCTGCCAGACGCACAGAGCGGGAGCCGTTGGTCATACCGCCGCCCACCCCGGCAAAGACGGGGACGTCCGCCACGCTGATGATCGCCTGGGTGATGGCGGGCTGGGGGGTAAAGGGGTATACGGCAATAATGGCATCGGCGTTGATATTCTTGATAATGGCCACATCCGTGGAAAAGACCAGCGACTTAATGCGCCGGCCAAAAATACGGATTCCGCTGCACTGGGAAATGCATTGAGGCACGTCCAGCTGATGGCTTCTGAGGGTGCCGCTGTATGTAGGGATCTTCTTCATAAAGACCACTCCTTTCCCCGATCAGTTGTAAAAAACTTATTTTATTATAGCACACCGGTGAGGAAAAGTTGTGAATTTTCTGTTTCCGTTTTCAAAAGAGCGGGCCCGTCCGATTGGACGGGCCCGCGGAGGCTTTATTTGAAGTATTCT
>CALWYG010000072.1 GCA_944385695.1 uncultured Oscillospiraceae bacterium
AAGGCTCAGGGGGAGCCGGCTCAGTCCCTGGAAGTGGTATTTTCCACCTATAAAACCGGAGTATTTACCTATGACCCGGAGACGGGGTTGTACCTGGTGTCGGAATATGGCGCGCCCTATGTGGACGGCAATACCGGGGAGCAGGTGGCGGTGAAAAACGTGCTGGTGCTCTATACAAAGGTGTCTGCCATTGCCGGAGACTCGGCAGGGCGGCAGTCCGTGAAGACCACAGGCAGCGGCAAGGGGCTGCTGCTGTGCGATGGGGTACAGCAAACGATTACCTGGACCAAGGAGAGCAACAGCGCCCCTCTGGTCTATACCGATGAGGCGGGCCAGCCGGTCAAGCTGGGTGTGGGGAGCAGCTATGTAAATGTGGTGAGCACCTCAGCCTCTGTCACTGTGAAATAAATGGATGAAGAAAAGGAGAGAACATCCATGGAATTTTACTGCTTTTCCACGCCCCTGGGAATGATGGCTGCGGAGGAAGAGGAAGGGGCGATCCGGCGGGTATATTTGCCCGGCCGTCCCATTCCCCGAGTGGCCTCCCGTCCCACCCCTTTGCTGAAGGGAGCAGAGGAGAAGCTGCTGGAGTACCTGGCAGGGGAGCGGCAGGCCTTTGATCTGCCCTTGGCCCCCCAGGGGACCCCTTTTCAGCAGCGGGTCTGGCGGGCGTTGCAGGAGATCCCCTATGGCCAAACCCGGTCCTACCGGGAGATTGCCCAGACAGTGGATTCTCCCAGGGGATTCCGAGCGGTGGGGATGGCCAATCACCGCAACCCCATCCCCATTTTCATCCCCTGCCACCGGGTGGTTGGGGCAGACGGTTCCCTCACCGGCTATGCCGGAGGGCTGGAGCTGAAGCGGCAGCTGCTCACATTGGAGGGGGCCAATTTACAGCTGTAGGTGAAGGCGAGATTTAACCTGGTTCTAACAGGAAAATCTGGCAGGAAACCTTGCAAATAAGCGGGATACAATAGTATAATTACAAAGAGCAGGGAGCGCCGGCCGCAGAGCAAGCAGGCGCTGGGAAATACTGCAGAAAGGGAAGTGAGGTCCGGTATGGACGACCGAAGTTGGCGGTATCAAATAGACGTCAGCTGCCGCAAGAAGCCGGGTAGCGGGCCTGGAACCGGAAACGGTCCGGCCGGCTGGAGGGTGGGAGAGACCCATTTGGCTTTTTTGTGTGCGGCCACAGGACAGAAAAGAGTGTTTTGAAGAAGGCAGACCCATTTCGGCGTGCCGTCTTCAAAGTACCCTTTTCTCCTGTGGCTTTTTGTATTCAGCCATGGCCGGTGAGAAAGGTGAGGAGTCGCGGTGCATGAGAATTACGATTTAGACCAGCTGCTGGAGCTGGTGGCCCAGAGGAAGTTTCGCGCCTTAAAGCAGGTGCTGGCGGAAATGAACGAGGTGGATATCGCCGAGTTTCTGGATGAACTGGAGGCGGAACAGCAGGCGGTGGTCTTCCGGCTGCTGCCCAAAGACATGGCGGCAGAGGTGTTCACCTATCTGGAGGACAGTGAGGACCAGGAGAAGCTGATCGGAGCTCTGAGTGATAAGGAGCTGCGGGAGGTGCTGGACGAGCTGTATCTGGACGATACCGTCGATATCATTGAGGATATGCCCGCCAATGTCGTGTCCCGTATTTTGCGCAATGCCGACGCCTCCACCCGCAGCCAGATCAACCAGCTGCTCAATTATCCCAAGGATTCCGCCGGCTCCATTATGACCACGGAGTTTGTCTTCCTCCACCCCGACGCCACGGTGGAGGAGTCCTTTGCCCGGATTCGGAAGGTAGGGCTGGACAAGGAGACGGTGTACACCTGCTATGTCACCCGGAACCGGGTGCTCCTGGGTGTGGTGACGGTGCGGCGTCTACTTCTGGCCTCCTACGAGACTCGGATCGGGGACATTATGGAGACCAATGTCATCTCGGTAAAAACCCATGAGGACAAGGAAGACGTGGCCCAGATGTTCTCCAAATACGACCTGTCCGCCCTCCCGGTGGTGGATGGAGAGGACCGCCTGGTGGGCATCATCACCTTCGACGACGCCATGGACGTTATCGAGGAGGAGACCACGGAGGACTTTGAGAAGATGGCGGCCATCCTGCCCTCCGACAAGCCCTACCTGAAAACCGGCGTCTTTGAGACCTGGCGTTCCCGGCTTCCTTGGCTGCTGATGCTCATGCTCTCGGCCACCTTCAGTGGGATGATCATCACTCATTTTGAAAGTGTTCTGGCCTCCTATGTGGTCCTGACCTCCTTCATTACCATGCTCTCAGGCACGGGAGGAAACTCCGGCTCCCAGTCCTCGGTGGCGGTCATCCGCGCGCTGTCCCTGGGGGAAGTGGAGTTTTCCGATATGCTGCTGGTGATTTGGAAGGAGCTGCGGGTGGCGGTTTTGTGCGGCGTCTGCCTGGCGTCAGCCAACTTTGTGAAGATGATGGTGGTGGACCGCTGGCTGATGAACAAGCCAGAGGTCACGCCGCTGGTAGCACTGGTGGTCTGTTTGACTTTAATGCTAACGGTGGTGTGTGCCAAGATTGTGGGCTGCACACTCCCCATGGTGGCGGAGAAGATCGGCATTGACCCGGCGGTTATGGCTGCCCCCTTCATCACCACTGTAGTGGATGCGTTGTCTCTGCTGATTTATTTTGTAATTGCCTCTCAAATTTTAGGGCTGTGAACTTTGCGGATCATAACAGACACAGGCCCCGCTCCCATCTGGGAGCGGGGCCTGTGTCTGTTTCACTGGAATGGAATACGATTAGGCGGCTGGTAGGGTCAGCTCCTGGCCGATATAAATAAGGCTGGGGTCAGCAATGACGTCCCGGTTGAGCTGATAGAGCTCCTCCCAGCGCAGGCCGCTGCCAAGCTCCCGGGAGGCAATGCGCCACAGGGAGTCTCCAGCCGTAACGGTGTAAGTGCGGGTGGAGGTGTCTGCCGGCTCCTCCGGGATTTCCGGCTGGGCGGTGGGCTGTTCGGGCTGAGTATCCGGCTGGGATCCTTCCTCCGCCTGGTCCTGGGCCAGAAGGGTAATGCGGCCCTGGCCATAGGGATCGGCGTAGACATCTCCCACGGCGCCGCCCAGGCCGTCCCGGATGTATTGGATCAAAACCTCGTTGTCCGGCATCACCCGGTCTTTGACCACCTGGGCACCCTGGAACATGGTCATACCGTCGCCAGATTGCAGAAGCATATAGTCGTGGGAGGCCACTACGTAGGCCTTCTCCAGATCCAAGGGCTGGCCGCCCACCGTCACGTCCTGGACTCGGTAGGAGCCGTTAACGGACAGGAAGTTTCCCTTGTCATCAGTGACCACACTGGAGGGGATGGCCAGGTTTACGGCGTAGGTCATGCCGGAAACCTGAAGAAAACCGCCATTTTCCTCCGGGAGATTGCGGCAGGCCATCTCCAGGGCGTCCAGAAGCTGCTGCCCGGTGACCTGGACAGAGGTGGCCTGGTTGCTGTAGGGATGGACGTCAATGATCTGGCCGTAGGTAATTTCCCCGGCCGGGAGATCCGCCCGAATGCCGCCGCCGTTGATGAGACCCACGTCGGCCTGTAGGGCCCAGCGGTAGGCGTCGGCGCAGAAATCGCCCAGATTGGTCTCCTGATTGCGGATGAGCCGCTCTCCGCTGACCGGATCCACGGTGGGCAGAGATACGGAGCTGTTTGCCACCACCTGGTTTAGAAGTCCCTCAAATTCCTGGTTGACGGAGTCTACCACGGTTTGGGTGGCCTCGTCCCGACTGCTGTAATCGGTGACTAGGGAGGCGGAAATGGTCCCGGCGTCGGGATCCAGAACAATCTTGCCCAGGGCGGAGAGCTTGGTGCCCGTCTGATTGAGCAGCACCATCTCCCCATCTCGGTTGGCTACCTCTTGCCCCTCCACCGTAGAGTGGGAGTGGCCGTCGATCATCACGTCAATGCCGCTGGTGTGGGCAATCACATCGGTGGAGCGCCACGGAGCGCTACCCTCATCCACCCCCAGGTGAGCTACGGCAATGACATAGTCAGCGCCCTGGGCCAAGGCGGCGTCTACAGAGGACTGAACATTGTTGTAAAGATCCTGGCCATTGTTTCCCTCACAGAAGCTGTAGAGATAAGTTCCGTTCTCGTCCTGGAAGTAAGCGGGGGTGGACTTCGTGAAGGACTCGGGAGTGGTGATCCCCACATAGGCCACCTTGGTGTCTCCGTAGGTCAGGATGGTGTAGGGCGAAAATACACTTTCCCCATCAGAAAGGCGGAGAAAGTTGCTGGATAGAACCTGGGCATCCAGCTGATCAGTCAGCTCCATCAGCCGGGGAATCTGAAAATCAAATTCATGGTTGCCGGGAACAAAGATGTCATAGCCCACAGCGTTCATAAGCTGGATCAGAGAGCCGCCCTGGGTCAGGGTACCAATGGGGCCCCCTTGAATGGCGTCGCCGGCATCCACCAAGGTGACATGGTCGGAGCCATATTGTGCTTCCATTTCCTTGGCGTAAGCGGATACACCGGCATAGGTCAGACCGTCCTCCATACCACAGTGGACGTCGTTGGTGTGGAGAATAACAATTTCATCGCCGGTAGGCTCCGCCGCCAAAGCGGGAACGACAAGGCAAAGGGCCACCATGATAGCGGCGAGGGGAAGGCGAAGGCTGAGATGTGAGATGCGCATCAAAATGTAGTCACTCCTTATTGTTTAAATTCCATTTACGGTACAGATAGTGGAGAGTAAGATTGGCTGTCCCGTAAGTGTACACAGTCCAGAAAAGGACCCCCTGCAGT
>CALWYG010000073.1 GCA_944385695.1 uncultured Oscillospiraceae bacterium
TCGTCGCTGAGGAGCTTATCAAAGTAGGCGATGCGCTCCTCCAGCTCCTTGTACTCGGCCTCCAGCTTCTCCCGGTCCAGGCCCTGGAGAGCCTTCAGGCGCATGTCCAGGATGGCCTGGGCCTGGACGTCGTCCAGACCGAAGCGGGTCATCAGGCGCTCCTTGGCGTTGTCGTAGCTGGTACGAATGATCTGAATGACCTCGTCAATGTTGTCCTGGGCAATGAGCAGACCCTCCAGCAGGTGGGCCCGCTCCTGGGCCTTTCTGAGGTCGTAGCGGGTGCGGCGGATGATGACCTGCTCCTGATAGGCGATGTACTCGTCCAGGATGTGTCGAAGGGACAAAATCCGGGGCTGGAGCTTGCCGTTCACCTCCACCAGAGCCAGCATATTGATGGCAAAGGTGGTCTGAAGCTTAGTCTGGGCGAAGAGGCGGTTGAGCACTACCTGGGGATTGGCGTCCCGCTTGAGCTCGATGACAATGCGCATGCCGTTGCGGTCGGACTCGTCCCGGATGTCGGAAATGCCCTCCAGCCGCTTGTCCTCCACCTGGTCGGCCATGTTCTTGATGAGCATGCGCTTATTCACCTGGTAGGGGATCTCGGTGATGACGATGCGGGTGCGGTCCTTGCCAAACTCCTCAAACTCATGGCGGGCCCGGACGGTGATCCGGCCCCGGCCGGTGGCATAGGCCGCCCGGATGCCGCTGCGGCCCATGATGATGCCCCGGGTGGGGAAGTCGGGACCATGGATGTGCTCCATCAGGTCGGCCAGGGTACACTCCGGGTCATCCAGCACGCAGATGGTGGCGTTGATGACTTCATTGAGGTTATGAGGGGGGATGTTGGTGGCCATACCCACGGCGATGCCGGAAGAGCCGTTGACCAGCAGGTTGGGGAACCGGGAGGGGAGCACCTTGGGCTCCTTCCGGGTCTCGTCAAAGTTGGGGTCCCAGTCCACGGTATCCTTTTCAATGTCCCGGAGCATCTCGTCGGAGAGCTTGGACATACGGGCCTCGGTATACCGGTAAGCGGCCGGGGGATCGCCGTCGATGGAACCGAAGTTACCGTGGCCGTCCACCAGCACATACCGCATGGAAAAGTCCTGGGCCAGACGAACCAGGGCGTCGTAGACGCTCTGGTCACCATGGGGGTGGTACCGGCCCAGCACGTCGCCCACGCAGGTGGCGGACTTTTTAAAGGGTTTATCTGCCGTCAGGTTATCCTCATACATGGCGTAGAGAATCCGGCGGTGGACGGGCTTCAGTCCGTCCCGCACGTCGGGCAGGGCCCGGCCCACAATGACGGACATGGCATATTCAATATAGGATTTCTCCATCTCCGGAACCAGGGGGGAGGTGACGATATGTTGGTTCGGATAACGGATCTCCTCAGGATCATACTGTGGTTTTTTGCTCATGCTTTAAGCTTCCTCCATGTTACACATCAAAAGCGGATGATTGGAACCATCCCTCCGCTTACACATCAGTAGTCAAGGTTCACCACGTACTTGGCGTTCTTTTCAATGAACTCCTTCCGGGGCTCCACCTTCTCGCCCATGAGGATATTGAAGGTGGCATCGGCTGCTACGGCGTCATCCAGCTCAATCCGGCGCAGGGTACGCTTCTCCGGGTCCATGGTGGTCTCCCACAGCTCATGGGGGTTCATTTCGCCCAGGCCCTTAAAGCGGCTGATATCAATTTTCACATTGGGATTGCCCCCGCGCATCTCCGCGGAAATCTGGTCGCGCTCCTCATCGGAGAAGGCCACCCGGGTGGTCTTGCCCCGGGTCAGCTTATAGAGGGGAGGGACGGCAGAGTATACATACCCGTGCTCAATGAGCGGGCGCATGAAGCGGAAGAAGAAGGTGAGCAGCAGGGTACGGATGTGGGCGCCGTCCACGTCGGCATCGGCCATAATAATGACCTTGTGATACCGAAGCTTATTGAGGTCAAAGTCGTCCCCGATGCCCGCGCCCAGAGCGGTAATCACGGGGGTAAGCTTATCGTTTCCATATACCTTGTCCGCCCGGGCCTTTTCCACGTTGAGCATCTTGCCCCACAGGGGGAGGATGGCCTGGAAACGGGAGTCACGTCCCTGAGTGGCGGAGCCGCCGGCGGAGTCGCCCTCGACGATGTAGAGCTCGGTAAGCTCGGGGTTGGCCTCGTTGCAGTCCCGGAGCTTGTCCGGCATGGCAGCGCCGCCCAGAGCAGTCTTTCTCCGGATGGACTCCCGGGCCTTCCGGGCTGCCTCCCGGGCCCGGTTGGCGGTAAGTGCCTTGTCCAGAATGGCCCGGCCCACGGCGGGGTTCTCCTCCAGATAGGTCTCCAGCTTCTCACTGACAATAGAGTTGACCAGAGTGCGGATCTCACTGTTGCCCAGCTTGGCCTTGGTCTGGCCCTCAAACTGGGCCTCGGTGAGTTTGACGGAAATGACCACGGTGAGACCCTCCCGGCAGTCGTCGCCGGAGACCTTCTCGTCGTCCTTGAGCATCTTGATCTTCCGGCCGTAGGAGTTGAGGGTGTTGGTTAGCGCCCGGCGGAAGCCCTCCTCATGCATTCCGCCCTCGGGGGTGTGCACGTTGTTGGCAAAGGAGACCATGATCTCGTTGTAGCTGTCGTTATACTGCATGGCCACCTCGGCCATGGAATCTTCCCGGGCTCCGGACATGTAGATCACGTCGGAGTGGATGGGGTCCTTGTTCTTGTTGAGGAAGGTGACAAACTCCCGGATGCCCCCCTCATAGCACATGTCGTCCTCCTGCTCCTGGCCGGGGCGCAGGTCTACGGTCTGGATGCGAAGGCCCGCGTTGAGGAAGGCCTCCTCCCGCATGCGGGTATGGAGGGTCTCGTAGTTATATTCCACCGTATCGAACATCTCGGGGTCGGGCTTGAAGGTGACGGTGGTGCCGCTGTGGTCGGTCTTGCCTACGATCTTCATTTCCTGGGTAATCTTGCCCCGGGCAAACTTCATCTCATAGATCTGGCCGTTTTTGTGCACCTGTACCTCCAGCCACTCACTGAGCGCATTCACTACGCTGGCGCCCACGCCGTGGAGGCCGCCGGAGACCTTATATCCGCCGCCGCCGAATTTGCCGCCGGCATGGAGGATGGTAAAGACAACTTCCAGAGCGGGCCGTCCGGTCTGAGGCTGGATATCCACGGGAATACCACGGCCGTTATCGGTGACGGTGATGGTGTTGCCCGGATTGATGGTGACGGTGATATCCTTGCAGTATCCGGCCAGGGCCTCGT
Source organism: uncultured Oscillospiraceae bacterium (assembly GCA_944385695.1). Taxonomy (GTDB): domain Bacteria; phylum Bacillota; class Clostridia; order Oscillospirales; family Oscillospiraceae; genus Lawsonibacter. Next base: position 3,253 of record CALWYG010000073.1, read on the forward strand.
CGATGGAGTTATCCACGATCTCATAGACCAGGTGGTGAAGTCCAGACTCACTGGTGGAGCCGATGTACATACCCGGCCGCTTCCGGACCGCCTCCAGCCCCTCCAGGACCTGAATCTCCGACCCGCCATATTCATGGTCGGTCTGTGTGGTATTCAATTCGCTGCGTTCTTCAGACATAGTTTACCTCCGGTTTCAGCCTTTTGGAAGAATTGAGAAGGGAGGGGGGAGAAGGATTTCTCGCCTCTCCTTTCTCAACTCTCCGTTGTATATTTGCGTAATATTACTCAACAGAATCATTTTCCAGCCGTTTTTTCAAAATAGCGGCGGACAGGGGAGAGATGTAAACCATAGTCTCTCCCCCTGTATGTTCTGTGAGTACAAAGGATCGGGGCAGGTCATCCGTCAGCCAGACAGCCCGGCCTTCCTGCTCCGCCCGTTCTAAAAATTCCCGGGTTTTATAGGCCCAGCTGGCGTTGTCCAGATCAAAGACGGCCAGGACCTCCCCATATGGAATCATAACCGATTGTCCCAGATGCAGATACATGCTTTCTCCTTATATCAGCTTTCCGCCCTGGATATGAAAGCTCTTGCCCTGTTCCAGGCCCTCCAGCTTTTCCTCCTCGCAGCAGGTAATAAACACCTGTCCGCCTTTGATGTGATTGAGCACAAAGCACTGCCGCTTGCTGTCCAGCTCTGAGAGCACGTCGTCCGGCAGCAGCACCGGCCATTCGCCGGTTTCCGCCTGGAAAATCTCCCGCTGGGCCAGCTTCAGGGACAAAGCCGCCGTGCGGACCTGGCCCTGGGATGCGTAGGTCTTGGCGCTTTGCCCCTCCAAATAGACGGTAAGATCGTCCTTGTGGGGACCGGACAGGCACTGGCGGCTGTCCAGCTCCGCCTGGCGGTGGCGCTCCTGGTGGTCCAGCAGCTGGGGGAGAATGTCCCGTGGGGATGCCAGGGGGTCCTGGACAGAGGACACGGTCTCATAGGCAAGTTCCATCTTCTCCCGCCCGCCGGAAAAGTCCCCGTGAATGGCGGGGGTGTGCTCCCGCAGGCGCTTAATAAAGTGGGCCCGGTAGTGGATCACAATGGCGCCGGTCTGGGCCATGCGCAGGTTAAAGTCGTCCAGGGTGGCAAGCAAAGAGGGATTTTCCGGCCAGTCCCGCAAAATCCGGGTTTTGTGCTCATAGAGGCGGTTATATTCCCCCAGGGCCTGGGCATACCGGGGGCGCAGCTGACAGATGGCGCTGTCCAGAAATTTTCGCCGCTCCGCCGCTCCCGCCCGGATGAGGGACAGGTCCTCCGGACAGAAGAGAACGGTGGTGAGAATCCCCGCCAGCTCCCCGGCGGTTTTCAGGCGCACCCCGTTGGAGTAGAGCTGCCGGCCCCGGCCCCGGAAGAGCTTGGCCTCCAGGGTAAAGTCCCGGTCACGGCTCTCGATTTCTCCCCGGAGAAAGGCGGAGTCCACATCCAGCATAATCATCTCCCGGTCATACCGGGCCCGGTGAGACCGGGCGGCGGACAGATAGGCGATGGCCTCCAAAAGGTTGGTCTTTCCCTGGGCATTGTCCCCGTAAATGAGGTTGACATTTGGGTCAAACCGGGCCTGCAGATGGGTATAGTTCCGGAAAAAATCCAGTTCCAGCTCCCGGACGATCATTGGACCACCAATTCCAGCTCGCCGTCGATGGCGGCCCGGTCACCGGGGCGCAGCTTCTTACCCCGCATGGTGCAGGTTTCGCCGTTGACGGTCACCCGGCCCTCCTGGATAATCAGCTTGGCGTCTCCGCCCGTCTCCACAGCGCCGGCAAATTTCAGCAGATCCTGGAGCTTGATAAATTCCGTACGGATCTGGATCACATGAGATTCCATTTTGATACCTCAGCTTTTGTTTCTATGATTTTCGTCTTTTAATTGGCCTTCAGCCGCACGGGAAGCACCATATAGATGAAGTTCTCCTCTCCCTCAGCAGGCAGGATGACACAGGGGGCTACGCCGGAGGTAAACTCCATGCGCAGCTTGTCCGCGGGGGCGGCTTTCAGGGCATCCATGAGATATTTGTTGTTAAAGCCGATCTCCAGGCCCTGTCCGTCGCCGGAGACCACACACTGGTCGGCGGCGTCGCCGATGGCGGTCTTGGTGGTGATGGACACCATTCCGTCGCCGAAGACGCAGCGCAGGGGGGACTTCAATTTCTCGCTGATAATCAGGGAGACACGCTCAATGGATGCCAGCAGAGACCGGGCCTCCACCTCAATGTGAATGGTATTGTTCCGGGGAATGGCATTTTTATAGGGCAGGAACTCGCCCTCCAGCCGCCGGCAGACCAGAACGGTATCCCCGGTCTGGAACATGATGTGCCGGGCGCCCTGGGTAATGGTGACGGCTTCCTCTCCGGCGCAGATCTTCTCCACCTCGCCCAGAGCGGAGCCGGGCACCACAAAGGAGAAGCTGTCCGCTCCCTTTTTCTCCGCCACGCTCTCCTTGCGCAGAGCCAGGCGGTATCCGTCCACTGACACCACCGTCAGAGTCTGTCCCTCCACTTCAAACAGGGAGCCGGTATGGATGGGGCGGCTCTCATTGTCGCTGACGGCAAAGAGGGTCTGGGAGATCATGGAGCGCAGGGTAGGCTGGGGGAGGGTGAGGGTATTCTGCTGGTCCACCGTGGGCAGCTCGGGGAACTCCTCGGGATCGGTGCCCAGAATATTGAATTCCGACATGCCGCATTTAATATTGACGGTATAGCCCTGGGTGGAGAAAATCACCATGTCATCGGGCATCTTGCGTACGATCTCTCCAAACAGACGGGCAGACAGGACCAGAGAGCCCTTCTCTTTGATCTCAGCGGGGACGGTGGCCTGGATGCCCGTTTCCAAATTGTAGCCGGTGAGGCGCAGGCTTTCTCCGGCTTCAATGAGGATGCCCTCCATGGCGGGAATGGAGCTTTTAGCTGCCACCGCTCTGGAGGTCACTGCCACCGCACCGGACAGCAGGGCCTTTTCGCAGGAAAATTTCATGGTGTATTCCTCCAATCTCTTTCTCCCCCCTCTTAGGGGAGGAGAGGATATAAGTTCGTAACAGTAGTCCGTAGGGGAAAAAAAGGTGGAAAGATGCCCGAAAGCCTTGGGAGAGTAAGAAAAGCGGCTCCACAGGCTATGTGGGAAATTCAAAGCCCAAAAAGGCGGAATGTGGAAAACGGAAAATTTTCCACATTTCTCCCTAAACATTCCACATTTTTCTGTGGAACGATGTGGAAAACCTGGTGGAGGGCCGCTCACATTATTCGTACCGGTTATTGATGTTGGTGGTGATGTCCTTGATGATCTCGGCCTTTTCCGGGTCGGTTTTCACCAAGCTCTCGATGCGGGACAGGGAGTTAAGGACGGTACTGTGGTCCCGGTTATCAAACTCCTTGCCGATGTCCTTGAGGGAGGTGCCCACCATCTGGCGGATCAGATACATGGCAATCTGACGGGCCAGAGAGATGTCCTTGGACCGGCCCTGACCCCGGAGGGTGGCGGGCTCGATGTTATAGAACTTGCACACCTCGTCGATAATCACGTCGGCGGTGGGAAGGATGTCGGACTTTTCTTTGAAAATATCCTTCACCGCCCGGATGACGGTAGTTTTATCCAGTGAGTCGCCGATGAGGTCCTGATAGGCCATGATCTTGTTGACGGTGCCCTCCAACTGCCGGACGTTGGCGGTGATGTTTTCGGCGATGAGCTGGATCAGAAAGTCGGGCAGCTCCATGCCCATACGGATGGCCTTGTTTTTGATGATGGCCATGCGGGTTTCATAGTCCGGGCGCTGGATGTCTGCCAGCAGACCCCACTCAAACCGGGTTTTCAGACGGTCCTCCAGACGCAGCATCTCCTTGGGGGGGCGGTCGGAGGTGAAGACGGTCTGCTTTTTCAGCTCGTACAGGGTGTTGAAGGTGTGGAACATCTCCTCCTGGGTGGAGTCCCGGCCGGCGATGAACTGCACGTCGTCCATGAGGAACACGTCGGCGCCCCGGTACT
>CALWYG010000074.1 GCA_944385695.1 uncultured Oscillospiraceae bacterium
TATCGGGCCAGAGGCTTGGGGAGCAAGTACATTCCCACGGTGGGCGTCACGCCCATAACCAGCCTGTGGGCCAGCGGGCCCGGTTCTTGAAAGCTGCGCCGAAGGCTCTGGGTGTCGTGTTTCATGGTCAGAGCCACATTGCGCAGATGTTCTCCCTCCTGCGTCAGGGAAAGGCGCTTGTTGGCGTAGTGAAACAGCTTGACCCCATATTGTTCCTCCAGCCAGTGGATGTGCTGAGACACACCGGGCTGAGTCAGGTTCAGCTCCTGGGCGGCCTTTGTGTAATTCATATGGCGGCATACGGCCAAAAAGGTATCCATTCTAAAATCCAGCATCCCCGTTCCTCCTTTGCTTTATCATAACACAGAATTATATATAAATAAAGATAAAGAATTTTTCTTTATGAAAAAACTGTGGTATGATAGGCACACCTCAAGCGAAAAGGATGAAAGAGAAAGGGGACTCTAGTATGAGAACCAAGGAAAACCCGGCACGGATGCTGTGGCAGCTGTTTAAGGCTACCTTCCTGCTCAGCGCCTTTACCTTCGGCGGCGGCTTTGTCATCGTATCCCTGATGAAGAAGAAATTTGTGGAAGAGCTTCAGTGGCTGGAGGAAGAGGAGATGCTTGACATCACTGCCATTGCCCAGTCCTCTCCCGGCCCCATTCCCATCAACGCCTCGGTGATCCTTGGCTACCGGATGTACGGCGTGGTGGGTTCCCTGGTGGCCATTCTGGGCACCTCTCTGCCTCCCATGATCATTATCTCGGTCATCTCCATCTTTTATGCCCAGTTCCGGTCGAACCGGATCATTGCCATTGCCCTCCAGGTCATGCGCGCCGGTGTGGCGGCTGTGATCTTTGATGTGGTGATCAACCTGGCCAAGAAGGTTGTGGATACCCGCCGGGTTCTCTATATCATGCTGATGATTACCGCCTTTGTGGGCAAGGTTCTGCTGGGCGTGGACGCCATGGTGGTCATCCTGTGCTGCCTGGTGGTGGGCCTGCTGGATCTGGCTCTGGAACTGCACAGCACAAGAAAGGCGGTAGCGTAAGATGGGTATTTTAAATCAGTTGTTCCTGGCGTTCATTCAGGTTGGCATGTTCAGCGTGGGCGGCGGTTACGCTGCCATCCCCCTCATCCAGAACCAGATTGTGGACATTCACGGTCTGATGACTCTGGCGGAGTTTACCGACCTCATCACCATCGCGGAGATGACGCCAGGCCCCATTTCGATCAACTCCGCCACCTTTGTGGGTATGCGTCTGGGCGGTGTGCCCGGTGTGCTTCTGTGTACCCTGGGATGTATCATTCCCTCTTTCTTTATTTGCCTGGCCCTGGCCCATTTCTACTACAAATACCGCAGCTTCAGCGGGGTACAAACTGTCCTGTCCGCCCTGCGTCCCGCGGTGGTGGCCCTCATCGCCTCCGCTGGGCTGTCGATTCTGCTGCTGGGTTTGTTCCAGTCCGACCTGGCCGGCGTGGCCCTTGCCAACTTCCGCTGGATTGAAGCGGTGATCTTTGTAGGTGCGCTCTTTTTGCTGCGCAAGTTCCATCTCAGTGCCATCTCCGTCATCTTCGGCTCCGGTGTGGTGGGCACGGTGGCCTACCTCCTTCTGGGACTGGCCTGACGTTTCCTCCTCGGCGCCCGGGACAAATCTTTGTCCCGGGCGCTGTTTCCATATTTGACATCCCCTTGGAATCTGATATACTTTTTCACGGTAATGTAATTGTTCAGGGGTGTTTTTATGATCGGTACCGGCACGATTGTCAACGTACTGGCCATTATTGTGGGAGGTCTTATCGGCCTTTTGGCAAAAGGGGGCCTGAAGGAGCGCTATCAGGAGGGGATCATCCATTCTTTGGGGCTTGCCACCATGTTCATTGGGGCGGGGAGCGCCCTGTGCAGGATGTTGGAGATCTCCCAGGGAGCGCTCACGACCTTTGCCACAAGGGACACGCTTTGGATGATTCTGGCCCTGGCCCTGGGGACCGGCGTGGGAGAATGGATGGATCTGGATGGGCGAATGGAGCGCCTGGGGATTTGGCTGAAGGCTCGGGCGGACCGCAAAGGGGGGGACAATCAGTTTGTCCAGGGCTTTGTCACCGCCTCTTTGGTGGTGTGCATCGGCGCTATGGCCATTGTGGGCTCCATTCAGGACGGATTGTCCGGAGATCCCTCTACTCTTTATACCAAATCAATTTTGGATTTTCTCATCGTCATGATTTTTGCCTCCACCTACGGCAAAGGGACTATTTTTTCCGCCCTGCCTGTGGGGGTGCTTCAGGGGAGCGTCACGTTGTGCGCGGGATTGCTGTCTCCGGTGTTCAGTCCCGCTATTATCGCAAACCTCTCCTTTTTAGGCAATATGCTTATCTTCTGCGTGGGAGTCAACCTGTGCTTCGGGCCGAAATTCCGGGTGGCTAACATGCTGCCCGCCCTGGTGTTTGGTGCGGCGTTTACTGCGTTGGTCCCGGTATAACGCTGCGTCCCCCGCATGCCTCTCCCGTGGGGCCTGTTTGACATTACCACCCTTTATCCGTTATAATAAATACGTTAACGTAATGATGAGATAAAGGGAGGCGTATTTATGGATCATAGTCTGTTGAGCATTTGGGATCTGGTTATCATCGGCGCCTATTTGCTGCTGATGGTTCTGGTGGGTGTTTACTCCGTGAAGCGGATCAAAAACACCGGGGACTACTATGTGGCCGGGCGATCCTTTGGCCCCTTGGTCCTGATGGCCACGGTCTGTGCCACCATCATCGGGGGAAGCGGACTGATGGGCCGGGCTGGCGTGGCCTACTCCGACGGCTTCAAAGCCATCCTCACCGCGGTCCCCTATCTGCTGGGCATGTTTATTTTCTCTGGCCTGGCGGGGAAAATCTCCGACATTGGCATGACCTATAACCTTACCTCCATTCCGGAGCTGTTTCAAATGCGCTTTGGAAAGCACTCCAAACTGATCCTGTCCACCCTCATCGCTTTTGCTATGATGGGGACGGTGGCCTCCCAGGTCACTGCCACGGCCACGATTATCAAAATGCTGGGCGGAGAGATCGGACTGTCCTATGAGGCCGGTGCGCTGATTGCCTGCGTGGTGTTTATGGTCTACACCGCCACATCGGGCCTGTTCGGCGTGGTATACACGGATGTGCTGCAATTTTACATGCTCATCATCTTCGTCTATATTCTGATCCCCGTCTCGGCCCTGATGTACGTGGGGGGCTTTGCCAATTTTACCGCCAACCTGGACCCTGCCCTGGCCACCCCTTATGTGGACGGCAGTATTCTGGGGGATATTGTCACCTATCTGGTCTTTACCATGGCGGGGGCGGAGATGTGGCAGCGTGCCTTTGCCGCCCGGGACCGGAAAGCGGCCAAGCGGGGCATGTTTTTGGGCACTGCCGTCTATGGCGTGACCATTTTGCTGGTGTACTTTATGGGTGTGGTGGCCCGGCAGATCATCGGGGACGATGTGCTGGCCCAGTATGGCTCCACGGACGCTGTGGTGCCCGCCCTGGCCATCAAGATTCTCCCTGTGGGCCTGACGGGCCTGGCGCTGGCTGGAGTACTGTCGGTCATCATGTCCACGGCAGACAGCTATCTGCTGGTGTCGGTGCAGACCTGTGTCCATGACATTGGCAAAACCATTCATCCCACCATGAAAGAGCGTACGGAAATTTTGCTCTCCCGAGCCTTTTCCATTGTGCTCCCTCTGGGAGCGCTGGTCATCGCTTTGTACATCAAAAACGCCTATAATATTTTGATGTTTGCCTGGAGCTTCTACGCTGCTGCTGCCGGCCTGCCCTGCTTTGCGGCCCTGTTTTGGAAAAAGGCCACCAGTCCGGGGATTGTTGCCGGAATGCTGGCGGGATTTGTGGTCTGTGTGGGCTGGAAGCTGGCGGGAGAGCCCTTTGGCCTTGGCTCTGCGGTGCCCGGCACCTTGGCCTGCGCGGCCGCCCTGGTAGTGGTCAGTCTTGCTACCTATGGCAGCTGCCCCTCGGTCTATTTGAAGGCGGAGAAGGTTATTCCCCGCACATAAGAGAACACACTCCACAAACGCGCAAAACATGTGGAAAAAATTTAGGCGCCTTCCTGATGGAAGGCGCCTAAATCCTTTTTTGCCATAAATTTTTCCAGAAAACAAGGTTCCGGTGTGGAAAACTCAGGCCGTTACACAGCCCGTTAAAGCAGCAGCAACGTCTCACTCAGCCGCTTTCCGGCGGAACCGCCGAAATCCTCCGCCCGGCGTATGCGCAGGAAGGAAGAACCATAGATCATCCGCTCGTTTTCCAGCTCATTGTCATCGCCCAGGAAGATACCGATCACATGGACCCCTTCCCGGCGCAGCTTTCGCACCTGGGCACAGGTGTCCCGGATGGCCGCCTCGCCGATATATTTTTCCGGCTTGCCGGTGCGCTTCCGGCCGCTTACCATGTCGTTGGGCAGGCCGTCGCTGAAGACGATGACAATTTTGTGGTCCTCCCGCCGCTTCAGCAGGTCAATGCCCGAGGCGGCCAGGGCCAGGCCATCCCGGTTGTTGGAGGTGGCCCGGTACTCCAGGATTTTCAAATCTGTCTCCGGCTTGTCGTCGTAATCCCGGAAGCGCCTTAAAATGGTGTGGTCGCCGTAGGTGCAGTAGCTCATCACCCGGTGGGGAATGTGAATCCGGCTCAGGGCCGCACTAAACAGAAAGCTTTGAAGGGCCACCATGGGCTGGCGCACAGCCTGGGAACCGCTGGCATCGATCAGTAGTTCCACAACCACGGTGGACTGATCCTGACGGAAGATTTTGTGGAACAGCTGGGGGTGCTCACACCGGCCTACCTTCCACAGGGTGCTGTTGACCAGCACACCCCGGTCGGAGGGGTAGATTTCCGGATCGTTTCTCAGATTGAGGGCATTGCGGAAGGCCTGCTCAATGCTGCGGATGCCCTGGCGGGCGGAGTCCTGATTTTCTTTGAGCATATTGAGGTTGGCATCCCGGCAGGCGCGCAATACTTCGGCCGCGGCGGAGGTGCCCTCGTAGGCGCTCTCAGGCAGACCGTCGGTAAAGAGAAGCTTACGCTCCTCATGGATGCCCACACATACTGCGTCCGCCACCTCTTTGGCCGCCTTCTCCGTCTGGAAGCTGGGGCCAAAGTTTTTGGCGATATAGTCCGGGACTGCGGCAAGGGCTTCCTCCGACAAAATTACCTCGTCGGCAGACAGATCCTTGGCCTTATCATAGCTCAGCTCCATCTCCGGGTCATCGGGCTGGGAGGGATCGGCTTGCTCCTCTCCCTCGTACTTTCCCTCCCACAGATCGTCGTCAGAGACCTCGTATTGGGAGAGGTCATCGTGGCTGTGGTCGGGGGCAAAGTATCTGGTATAGACCTTTTTGTATAAAAGCACAGCCTGGTTGACCAGGGCCTTGGCATCCATACAGCCGGCGCTGGCCTGGGCCAGCTGGGTAAAGAGTGCCAGCTGCTCTTCAAAGCCCTGAAACTGCTCCAGCACCTTGCTGCTCTCCGGGGTGGCAGCCTGGGGGAACTGCTGGGTCAGCCAGTAGATGCTCAGCCAGCCCCGGGAGGAATTGCGCAGGCGCAGCGGGTCGCCCTCCAGCAGCTCCCGGGCGGCCTGCTCACCGATAAAGGGAATTCCCGGCCGCTCCTGGGACAGACGCATGCGCACGGCATACTCCAGGCACAGATGGGCCATGGGGAGCAGGGCGTGCATGTTAAAATCCGCATACCGGTGCCGCCGGAGCCAGAGATTCAGCTCTCCCAGTCCAAACAGCCGGTCCGCGCCCCCCAAAATGATCCCTTCATATACCTGGATGATCCCGCCTGCCTTGCGGTAGGGGTAGCTCATCATGAGGATATATTCCGGATATTCCCGTTCTTGATGGTTGCCGGAAACCGTTAAAAACAGGCTTTCCTCTCTATCAATACTCACAGTACTCTCCCGATTAGACAAATCTTGTCATCACAACGTCCTGAACCAGCTGATATTCATACTCGTCAAAGCACTTGTTGGTGATACAGATGGTAATTGCGTCCTTGGGCTTCATGCCCTGAGCCATGAGCCGCAGGGCGGCGATCATACCGCGCAGATCCACCGGGTGGGTGGAGATCTCTCCGTTGACCGCCTTCGCGTCCAGATCCATAAAGAGCCCCACGCAGTTGTTGATATTTTCCTGGGTGGCATCGGGGACGTCCGCCTTCAGCAGCTGATGGAGTTCCCGGTCGCCCAGAGTGGGCATACGGATCACGGTAAACCGGGAGACCAGAGCCTCGTTGAGCTCCCGGGTGCCTGCGTAGCCGTAGTTCATGGTTGCGATAAAGCGGGTGGCGGGGTGCATGGGGATGCAGTCGTAGCCGGGTACGTCAATGAGCCGGCGGTAGTCCAACACAGAGTGCATGACCGCCACGGCGTCATTTTTGGCCATGTTGATCTCGTCCAGGATACAGAATCCTCCATAGAGGGCCGCTTCCGCCACCGGACCGTTGCGCAGGCGCACTTCGCCCCCCACAAAGGTATCGGTGCCGATGAGGGTGCTGCTGTCGGTATTCACATGGAAGGAAATGTTGTATGTGGGCCGTCCGAAAAGCCAGGCAAGATTCTCTGCCAGAATATTTTTTCCGGTGGCCTTTCCGCCGCACAGAAGGATGTTCTCTCCCTCCAGCAGCGCCGCCACCGTCAGTTCAAGAATTTCTTCTCCGATAAACTGCACAGGAGGCTTTGCGATGCGTCCCTGGACTGCCTCGTCCACGGAATAGAGCTTCTTAAACTGTTCCAGCCGAACCGTCAGATCGTTTCTCATATCGTTCTCCGTTTTCTTTTACTCGGGCGTGTGCCCGGCTATTGTCGCCGCTTTTATAATTCGATTGTATCGTTCCGGGAAACGATTGTCAATGCTCATTCCCGGCCCGTATGGCGGGCAGAATGTCCTCCACCCGCCGGCAGTGCCGGGGGAACTGGGAGCGCAGCTCCGGGGCTGCATGTTCCATGATATAGGGGGAACCGGCCAGGCGCAGCATGGGCAGATCGTTATAGTTGTCCCCAAAGGCGGCTGTCTCGTCCAGAGAAATGCCAAGAGCGGAGCACAGCTGTGCAAGGCCGGTTCCCTTGTCGGCCAGAGTAAAGTCCAGCCACTTTTCCCCGGCCACCGCACAGCGAAACTCGCTGCCCCATTTGGGGGAGAGCAGAGGTTCTGTCCCCGCGGCTCCATCCCGGCAGTAGGCGGATACTTTTATGATGTCTTCCGTAATTTCCTCCGGCGTGGAAAGCAAAACTGTATTGTTCCCAACAAAATAGCGAATATGATCCACAATATCTGGATGTTTGGGGCACAGATAGCTGGTATTGGCACCGGAAATCAGTACTTCGCGCCCAGGCAAAGACAAAATATCCCCGCAAAGCTCCAGCGCCCGGGCACGGGACATGGGCGTTTTGCACAGCATCGGGCCCGGGTTGCCCGGGCCATAGACCACGGCTCCGTTTTCACACAGATAGATAAGCTCGTCGGCCACTGGGGCAAAGAGACGGCGCAGGCTGCTGTACTGCCGCCCGCTGGCCGGGCAGAACAAGATGCCTTGCTCCCGCAGACGGCGGATTTCCTGAAATATGACGGGGGAAATTTCCGTCTGCTCCCCGTGGAGCAGGGTGCCGTCAATATCGCTGGCAATCAGTCGAATCATAGGCAGCCCTCCAGCGGTGGAAACAGGGGGAGCATCTCCTCCAGAGACTGGATATTATGGTCCCCCGCCCGGTGAAGCGCGGCATCGCCGAAGGCCACCGTGACCATTCCGGCGGCCCGGCCCGCCTGAACGCCTGCCAAAGCATCATCCACTGCGGCACACTGCTTGGGAGACATGCCCAGAAGCCCGGCGGCAGTGAGAAATACCTCCGGGTCGGGCTTGGAGCGGGTAATGAGATTGCCGTCGGCCACCGCATCCAGCCACCGGCCCAGACCCGTGCGCTCCAGAATAAGACCGGCGTTTTTGCTCCCCGAAGCCAGGGCAAGCCGGTATCCCCTGCGCCGAAGCTCCGGCAGAAGCAACTGGGCGCCTGGGGCGGCGTGGCCGGGGGTTAGGGCAGCCAAAAGCTGCTGATAGCGGGCGTTTTTTTCCCGGGCAAAGACCTCCTTCTCCTCCTGCGTATAGGGTTTGTCCGACCCCTCCAGGACAATTTCCAGGCTGTCCATCCGGGAGATGCCCCGGCAGCGGTTGCCCTGTTCCCGGGTAAAGGGGATGCCAAGACGGTCGGCCAGCTCCTTCCAGGCCTGATAGTGGAGCACATCGGTGTCCACCAGCACCCCGTCCAGGTCAAATAAAATTGCCTGTATCATCATGGTACGTCTCCTTTGCGGCTTATAAGCTGGTATCCTGATACTCAGAGGGACTGACTCCCACCAGTTTTTTGAAGGTGGAGGAAAAATAGGTGATATCCTTGTAACCCACCTGCTCGGCCACCTCATATACCTTCAGCCGGCAGTCCCGCAGCAGCTCCATGGCCTTGTGGATGCGGTACCGGGTGAGGTAGTTAAGCAGAGTGTAGTCCGTCTCCTTTTTAAATGTGTGGCTGAGGTGGCCTTCACTCAGCCCCAGATGCTGGGCGATTTCGCCCACGGTAATGTTAGGATCGTGATAGTGCTGGCCGATATAGTCCATAGCCTGAAGGACATATTTGCTCTTGTCCCCCTTTTTCAGCCCTGGAATGGGGGGTGCTGCGGCTCCGCCCTCCTCCTGAACCTCCATGCGCCGGCGCAGAGCCTGTACGGCCTGCTCCAGCTCCCCGTCGTGGAAGGGTTTTAGGAGAAAATCCACCGCGCCCAGGCGCAGGGCACTTTGGGCATAGGAAAAGCTGTCATAGGCGGTGAGGATGATAACATAGGCCCGGTTTCCCCGTTCCCGCAGCTGGCGGAGCATCTCAATGCCGTCCATTTTTGGCATTTTCAGATCAGTAATGATGAGGGAGGGGGCGTAGCGCTCCACGGCGGCCAGGGCCTCTTCCCCGTTGGAGGCTTCGCCTACCACCACACAGTCCAGAGCCGCCCAGTCCACCGCCAGAACAATGCCCTTGCGGATCATCTCCTCGTCTTCTACCACCAGTACCTTCAACATTCTGCTTCCTCCTCCCGGCGCAGGGGAAGGGTGGCGGAAACCACCGCGCCCCGGCCCTGGCTGCCTGTGGACAGATAAAGGCCGAAGTCCTCCCCATAGTATTTTCGAAGAATGGTGTCTACGTTGTAAAGGCCCAAATGCCCCCGGGACAGCTCCCGGCTGCGATGGGCGTAGGCCCCCGTCATATCCGAAGGCAACCCCTTTCCGTTATCGGTGACCACAATGTTCAGCACGCAGGAGCCTACCTTCTCCGCCTGTACCTGAATGTGGCCGTCCTCCACCCCCTCCAGGCCATGAAGAATGGCGTTTTCCACAATGGGCTGGAGAATCATTTTGGGCACCAGACAGTCCTCCAGCTCCTGGGGGATCTCCGCGTGGAAGGAGAAGGCACCGGAGAGACGAATTTTTTGAATTTCGATGTATCGCTGTAAAATTTCCACTTCCCGCCGCAGGGGGACAAACTCCTCCGGAGAGATGCAAAAGCGCAGAATGTCCGCCAGATTGGTGGACATGAGAGCCACTTGGGGGACCTGGTTGATCTTACTGATCCACTTCATGGTGTCCAGGGTGTTGCAGAGAAAGTGGGGATTCAGCTGGGCCTGAAGCATGCGGATCTGGGCCTGGTTCAGCTCCCGCTGATTTTCCACCAGCTGTTCCTGGTTGTGCTTCAGGGCCACCAGCATGCCGTTGAAGCGCTGAGCCAGCTGTCCCAGCTCATCGTCCCGGTAGGGAGGCACGTATACGTCCAGATTGTTGTGGGCCACCTCACCGATGGCGCTGTGGAGCCGCTCGATAGGGTAAAACATCTGCCGGCTCAGCCGCAGGCCCATAAAGATGGAGATGACCACACACACCAGGGCACTGCCCACTGTTACCGTGGTCAAAAGTCCCCGGGTGGATTGGGTCAGAGCCTGGGGACGCTGGAGAATGGCATAGAGGCCCATTTCCTCCTGGAAGGCTGTTCCATAGGCATACACGTCCCCCTCTCCATACAGTGCCTCGCCCTCCAGCAGCTTCTCTCGCAGCAGTGGGGCCAAGGTGTCGGACAGGGAGGCCACAGAGGCGTAGACCGGCCGCCAATACCGGTCGAGCAGCAGCAGATCGTTTTGACTGGAATAGGTTCCATCCAGCAGCTGATGGAAGTTGGAACGGGTCATGGTGATGACCAGATAGCCCGCATCCTGGCCATGGGTGGTGGTAATGTGCGCGGCAGCCTGGAAGAGGGGGGCGCTGCTGGATTCGCCGCCGTCCACCTGGGAAAAAACCAAACCGTCGCTCTGGCGGGCGGCGTAGAGGATGCCCCACTGGGTGGACAGCTGAGGGGAAAGAGGCGAGCGCGGGGTGGAGTAGCGCCAAATTCCCTCCCGGTCATAGAGATCAAACCGGGCGCTGGAGCGGCTGCCCTCGGTGGCGCTGTACAGCTCGCTGTATACCATGGAGCTGTCCGTCTGTCCCTGGGCCAGGGCGGGGGCCACATAGGGACTGGCCTTCAGGGCCAGAGAGGTCTGACGAAAGCCGTCGTACAGACCATCCAGAGCGGTGGTGACATGGATCAGCTGGACGTCGGACTCACTGTCAGCCTGGGCCTCCATCTGCAGGCGGAAAATTTGCAGCAGCATGGCGGAGCAGAGCAGCAGGGGCAGCAGGGAAGCCAGAAGAAAGCCCACAAACAGCCGGGTGCGGAAGGATCGGGTCAGTTTCATGGCTGCTCCTCCCCTCCAAAATAAAAGGCCCAGGACATGAGAATGCCGTTGTGGTGCTCGCTGGCCCAGGAGATGTCATAGTCCAGCAGCGGGATGTCCGAAAGGGGAAGAAGAATCTCCGCCTCCTGGGAAACGGTTCGGACGGGCCGGCGAGAAAACTCCGCCTCCATGCGCTGCTGCACATCTTCCCCGGAGATGAAGTCCAGAAACAGCTGGGCATTTTCCAAGTGGCGGGCATTTTTCACAATGGCGCAGCCATCCGGCACGCAGCTGGTGCCGTCCGCGGGATAGACCAGGGCGATGTCGTCTCCGGCGGCCACCCGTTTCAGCGCGGTTTCCTCCAGGGTGATGCCCACAAGATCGGTGCCGCCGGCCACGGAGGTGAGCACATCCCCAGAGCGATTCAGCTGCCGTCCATCCAGACTGACGGCAAAGTCCATCAGGGTCTCGTCCTGATTGCCCCCCATGGCGTAAAGAAGGGTGACCAGGCCGGTAAAGGAGGAGCCGGAGATGTTGGGATCGCAAAAAGCAATGCGCCCCTGCCAGGCGGGGGAAAAAAGATCCCGCCAGGCGGTGAGACGGTCGGGAGAGACCAGGGTAGCGTTGTAGATGAGGACCACGGGCAGGGCGGAAAAGGGAGTCCACAGCCCGCTTTCTGAGCGCATAGAGGGACTGAGCTGCTGCCAGTCCGCACAGAAATAGGGGGTAAAGCAGTCACCGTAGGCCTCCAGGCTGTCTACGCCGCCCCCAAACATCACGTCGGCTTTGGGATGCTCCGCCTCCTGGGTCAGACGGTCCAATAGTTCGTTGGTCCCTCCCACCACAAGCTCCACCCAGATGCCGGTGCGCTCTTCAAATTCCTTGATGATAGGCTGGTATACTTCTTCTTTGTGGGAGGTGTAGACCACAAGCCGCTGATCTTCCGGCGGGGCATAGGCCGATGCGGCAGACACACGCTTGCCGGCCGTGCACCCGGTCAGCAGCAGGCTCCAGACCACGGCCAGACATACCAGTCCCCGGATGGTTCGTGTTGTCA
The DNA here is from genome assembly GCA_944385695.1 of uncultured Oscillospiraceae bacterium. Lineage (GTDB taxonomy): Bacteria > Bacillota > Clostridia > Oscillospirales > Oscillospiraceae > Lawsonibacter. The sequence continues at coordinate 11,851 of CALWYG010000074.1, forward strand.
TGGCTGCCTCCTTTCTCCTGCGGGGTTGTGAATTTTTACCTATTATAGCACAGAGAAGCTTATTGGTTCATCCATAATTTACAAATATTGCAGTGGAACTCAAAAAACCGCAGTTTTGTCCCCTGTTCACAGAGGCAGTTTTTGCATACAATAAAAATAACCAGACAGACCGCATTTTGCGGCCTGTGTTTTAGTGAAAATGATGAAGGAGGATATGAAAACATGAAACGGATCATCTCTTTGCTCCTGGCCGCTTCCATGACCCTGGCCCTGGTGGCCTGCGGCGGGACCGGCACGACCACGCCGAGTGGAAGTTCGGCCAGCTCCGGCTCCACCAGCTCCGCGGGGACTCAGACCCCAGCCAACCTTACCGAGACCCAGAAGATCATCCAGGAGGCCCAGGGCATGACCCTGGAGGAACTGGCCAAAAAGGCCATTGAGGAATCCAACGGCAAGATGTTCTACGGCGTGGGCAACTCCAGCCGCGGCAAGAGCGCCCCGCCTCTGTTCATTGAGTATCTGCAGACCATCGACCCCAATTACACCTTGGAGTTTGAGTGGCAGCAGCCCAAGAACAACAAGATCTTTGACCAGCTCACCGCCGACTCCCTGAAGGACACCGGAACCTTTGCCATGACCCTCATTCAGGACGG
>CALWYG010000075.1 GCA_944385695.1 uncultured Oscillospiraceae bacterium
GCCCCGTACGGGTTGCCCCCATTGATTACGCCGACCTCATCAAGTGGTTCACCAACCGGGGCGAGGGCCTGCCCGCCTATGTGGTGGTGGATATGGTCACCCAGGAGGCCAGCGTGGTGCGTCTGGCCGAGGGGATGAAGTACTCCTTCTCCGAGCCCCTTATCCGCAACGTCATGCGCCACCTCCGCTTCCAGTACCCCACCTACATGTTCGACACCCCCCAGTTTGAGATCGACGAGGAGGGCCGCCCCTTCTGGATCGCCCCCCGGGTGATGAAGACCATCGGCCTGTTCGGCGGCCGGGACATCCGGGGCGCGGTGCTGATGGACGCCGTCACCGGGGAGAGCACCTACTACGACATTGCCGACGTCCCCTCCTGGGTGGACAATGTGTACACCCCCCAGCTCATCATGGAGCAGTACGACTACTACGGCACCCTCATCAACGGCTTTATCAACTCCATCCTGGGCCAGCGGGATGTGACGGTGACCACCGAGGGCTATAACTACATCGCCCTCAACGACGATGTGTATGTGTACACCGGCGTCACCTCCGCCAACGCCGACCAGTCCAACCTGGGCTTCCTGCTCTCCAACCAGCGCACCAAGGAGACCTTCTTCTACGACGCCCCCGGCGCTACGGAGTACGCCGCCATGTCCTCCGCTCAGGGCGTGGTCCAGGACCTGGGCTATACGGCCACCTTCCCGCTGCTGCTGAACATCGCCGGGGAGCCCACCTATTTCATCCCCCTGAAGGACCAGAGCAACCTGGTGAAGATGTATGCCATGGTGAACGTTGCCCAGTATCAGATCGTAGCCACCGGCACCACCGTGTCCCAGTGTGAGCAGAGCTATGTCCGCCAGCTCTCCGACAAGGGGCTCACCCAGCCGGAGGAGCTGCCCCAGACCCAGGCCAGCGGTACTGTGGCCGAGATCCGCACCGCCGTTCTGGAGGGCAACACCTACTACTTCATCCGCCTGGAGGGGGAGGAGGTCTTCTACTCCATCTCCGCCGCCCAGCACCGGGAGGTGGTGACCCTCAACGTGGGGGACCAGGTGACCATCGACCACGCGGTCCCCGCCACCCAGGACGAGAGCGCCGTGGCCCAATTTAGCGCCATTCTGGACGGGTACAGCCTGACCATCAACGCCAGAAAGAGTGAGGATGCGGTGTTGAACGCCTCCGCGATCCAGCTGACCCCCGATCAGGGGGAGGACTTCTTCTCCGGCCTGGAGGGGAAGAGCTTGAACCCCCAGAACAGCGGGAACGCCGCCTGACCAGCAAGACTGCCGAGCCTTGGGAAAACCCGTGGCCCGGCAGTCTTTTTTTACTTCTGTTTGCCGCCCCTTCCCTCATAGAAATAGTGGAGAGGTGATGTGCAATGGAGGGGAAAAGCCGGAAAAGCGGCATTTTGGAAAAGACGGCCCAGGTCTTTGACCTGCCCGCCGATGCGGTGGCGGGCCTGCCCAAGCTGGAGCTGGTGGGGGACCGGGAGCTGCGGCTGGAAAACCACCGGGGGATTTTGGCCTACGGCCCGGAGGAGATCCATGTGAGCGGCGGGGCCTATCTCATCAAAATCGCGGGGGAGGGACTGGAGCTGCGGGCCATGACAGGGCTGGAGCTGCTCATCACCGGGCGGATCCTCCAGATCGCCCTGAACTAGGGAGGCTGGGAGATGAAGCGGCTATTTAATCTGCTCCGGGGGATGGTGACGCTCCAGGTCACCGTGCCCTTTCCCGAGCGGTTTGTCAACCTGTGCGCCCAGGAGAACCTGGAATTCTGGGCCATGGACTGGCTGGATGAACACACCGTCCGCCTCACCGCACGGCGGCGGCACCGGGACCGGATTCTGGAGCTGGCCCGGCAGCTGGGGGGCGAGGGGGCGGTGGAGCGAAGCCGGGGCCTTCCCGACTTTCTGGGGCGCTTTCGCACCCGACACGCCTTTTTGCTGGGGCTGGGGTTTGCCCTGGTGGCGGTGCTTATTTTGTCCCGGTTTGTCCTCACCATTGAGGTCACGGGCAATGAGCAGGTGCCCACCGGCGTCATCCTCAGCCAGCTGCGCCTTCTGGGGGTACACCCGGGGGTGTACGGCCCGGCCCTGGAGCGCAAGCAGCTGGCCCAGGACGCCCTGGTGGAGCTGCCCGAGCTGTCCTTTATGGCCCTCAACCTCTACGGCACCCGCCTGGAGGTCATTGTCCGGGAGGTGGTACAGGCCCCGGAGCGGGTGAACGTGGAAGAGAACATCGACCTGGCCGCCCAGGCCGACGGGCTCATTCTGAAGGTGGAGCCGGAGCTGGGGGACAGCCTGGTAAAGGCGGGGGACACGGTGGCCCAGGGGGACATCCTCATCTCGGGCACCGTCACCATGGAGCCGCCCCTCTACAGCGACGCCCCCACCCGCTACTTCCAGACCCACGCCCGGGGGCGGGTGTGGGCCCGCACCTGGCGCACCCTCACCGCCACCCTTCCTCTCACCGCCCAGGGGAAGGACTACACCGGCCGGGAGGAGAGCTGCTGGTCGCTGACCCTCTTTGGCCGGCGCATCGAAATTTTCGGAACCACTAGCATTTCCTGGCCCAGATATGATAAAATAACCACAGTGCGCCAGCTTCCCTTGGACATCAGCCTCCAGAGGGAGGTGTTCCGGGAGTATGAGAGCGTCGAGCTCTCCCTGGACCAGCAAGCCGCCCAGACCATGCTGGAGCAGCGGCTGCTGGACCAGCTTCATGCCCTCATCGGAGCGGACGGATCGGTGTCCGCCAGCCGGTATGAGGCCAGGGTGGAGGGGGATACGCTGGCGGTTACCCTATACGCCGAGTGCCGGGAGGAAATTACCACCGAGCAGCCCGGCCGGGCGCTGAGTGAATTTCAGGGGGCCCAGACCCCCACAGGATAAGGCAGGAGATCAACACCAATGACAGAACAGACCATCAGCCTGGAGCGGCTGGAGGAGACCATCAATGTCTTCGGCTCCTTTGATGAAAACATCCGCCTCATTGAGCATGAGCTGGGGGTGACGGTGGTGAGCCGTGACTCCCAGCTGAAGGTGGCGGGGGAGGACCCGGAGGGCGTCATGCTGGCCGTCCGGGCCATCGAGAACCTCATGCAGCTGGCCTCCAAGGGGGAGACCATCCACGAGCAAAACGTGCGCTATATCATCCAGCTGGTGCGGGAGGGCAAGGAGAACCAGATCGTCAGCCTGGCCGCCGATGTGCTGTGCATCACTGCCAAGGGCAAGCCCATCAAGGCCAAGACCCTGGGCCAGAAGAAGTATGTGGAGGCCATCCGGGACAACGTGGTCACCCTGGGCATCGGCCCGGCCGGTACCGGCAAGACCTATCTGGCGGTGGCGGCGGCAGTGGCCGCCTTCCGGGCCAAGGAGATTAACCGCATCATCCTCACCCGTCCCGCCGTGGAGGCGGGGGAGCGGCTGGGCTTCCTCCCCGGGGACCTGCAGAGCAAGGTAGACCCCTACCTGCGTCCCCTGTACGATGCCCTCTTTGAAATGCTGGGCCCGGAGACTTACCAGAAGTATCTGGAGCGGGGCAACATCGAGGTGGCCCCCCTGGCCTATATGCGCGGGCGCACCCTGGACGACTCCTTCATCATCCTGGACGAGGCCCAGAACACCTCCCGGGAGCAGATGAAGATGTTCCTCACCCGCCTGGGCTTTGGCTCCAAAATCGTCATCACCGGCGACGTCACCCAGATCGACCTGCCCGGAGATAAAGTTTCCGGCCTGCGGGAGGCCATGCGGGTCCTGAAGGGCGTGGAGGGCATTGCCATCATGCGCCTGGGCGAGGCCGATGTGGTCCGCCACGCCATGGTGCAGAAGATCATCAAGGCCTATGAGGCCGATGAACAGCGCCGGGAAAAGAAGGAAAAGCGGTAAGGAGATTTTTTTCATGGTACAAGAGACAAAGCGGTTCCTCTCCTATATCTGCCCCAACTGCCTCCAGTCGGTGATTGTGGAGCGGGACCTGTTTTCCCTGGCGGCTCAGCCTGCCCACATCAAGTGCCCCTGCGGCAAGTCGGAGCTTTTGGTGGAGTTTCTCCCCAATCGGGTGCGGCTGAAGGTGCCCTGCCTCTTCTGCGGGCGGGAGCACGAGGTGTCCTGCTCCTCCCAGGCCTTTATCCGGGAGAAGGCCCTGGCCTTCTCCTGCGCCCAGTCGGGGCTGGACTGCTGCTATGTGGGGGAGGAGGGCCCCGTCTATGCCGCCACCGCCCGGCTGGAACAGGCGGTGGACAAGCTGGGGGAAGACGCGGCCAAGGACGGCGCGTTTCTCGATCCCCTGGTGATGGAAGAGGTCCTGGGAGAGATCCGGGACATTGCCAAGCGGGGAGGCATCGCCTGCGCCTGCGGATCGAAGAAGTGGACCTTCCGGGTGAATTTCAGCTCGGTGGACCTGATCTGCCAGGACTGCGGGGCGGAAATGCGCATTCCCGCCGCCACCGCCGACGATATTGACGACATCTGCTGCAAAACCACGCTTCTCATTCGGGGAAAGGAAACAACATGAGCACATTTTATGAGTGCAGCTTCCGCCTGTCCGGCCTGGACGTGGACGGGCGGGGCCACTGCAAGGCTTCGGCCCTTTTGAACCATCTGCAAAACGCCGCTACCCTGGCCGCGGAGGACGGGGGCTTTGACCGGGAAATCCTGGTGGAGCGGTACGGGGCCTTCTGGATGCTGGCCCGGTCCTGGTTTCGGCTGTCCCGGCCCCTCCACTATGAGGACAAGCTCACCATCCGCACCTGGCACCGGGGCGGCCGCGGGGCCATCATGTACCGGGACTACGACATCTTTGCCGGGGACGAGCAGGTGGGCGAGTCAGTGTCCGCCTGGGTGCTGGCCAGCCTCAACGGCCACAAGCTTATGCGCCTGGGTGCTATCACCGAGCTGGCGGGCACCGGCGGGGAGGAGCTGTGCAAGACCATGACCCTCTCCAAGCTCCACCGGCCCGACGGCCTTCAGACCATCGATCGGCGGAAGATGCGCTACAGCGACACCGACGTAAACGGCCATGTGAACAACACCCGCTACGCCGACTTTATCTGCGACGCCGTGGAGCTGGAACAGCTGCCGGAAAACCGTTTTCTGGCGGAGATGCAGATCGGCTATCTGGCCGAGTGCCGCCCGGGAGAGGTGCTGGACATTCAGGCGGCCGAACAGGGAGACGGACGGTTTGTGCTGGGGTTGGACGAGGCGGGCAAATCCCGCTTTGAGTCCGCGCTGATTTTCGGCGAACTCTTTTCTTGACAGGATTTCCCACAGGGGTTACAATAAATCTAATATCCATTCACAGAAGAACGCAGCCCCGGAGACGGGGCGGAAAAGGAGTTGTTTGAGTATGGTCAATCAGGACGCCGCTCAGAAGTTTGTCAAGCAGGGGCTGACCTTTGACGACGTGCTGCTCATCCCTGCTGCCAGTGATGTGCTGCCCGCCGACATTGATCTGCACACCCGGCTGACCCGTAAAATTCGTCTGAATATTCCTCTGATCAGCGCCGCCATGGATACCGTCACTGAGTACCGCATGGCCATCGCCATCGCCCGGGAGGGCGGCATCGGCATCATCCATAAAAATATGTCCATCAGCCAGCAGGCGGAGCAGGTGGACATGGTAAAGCGCAGTGAGAACGGCGTCATCACCAACCCGTTCTGGCTGGGCCCGGGCCACACCCTGGCCGAGGCCGACGAGCTGATGGCCAAGTTCCGCATCTCCGGCGTCCCCATCTGCGACAACGGCAAGCTGATCGGCATCATCACCAACCGGGACATGAAGTTCGAGACCGATATGAACCAGCTGATCGACGACGTGATGACCAAGGAGAACCTGGTCACCGCCCCCGAGGGCACCACCCTGGCTCAGGCCAAGGAGATCCTCCGCCGGCACAAGATCGAAAAGCTGCCCATCGTGGACAAGGACTTCCGCCTCAAGGGCCTGATCACCATCAAGGACATCGAGAAGGCGGAGGTCTATCCCAACTCCGCCCGGGACGAGAAGGGCCGCCTGCTGGTGGGCGCTGCCATCGGCGTCACCAGCGACGTGCTGGACCGGGTGGCCGCCCTGGTGGAGGCGGGGGCCGACGTGCTGGCCCTGGACTCCGCCCACGGCCATACCCAGAACATCCTCAACTGTGTCATGCGCATCAAATCCCTGTACCCCGACGTGCAGCTCATCGCCGGCAACGTGGCCACTGCCGAGGGCACCCGCGCCCTCATTGAGGCGGGCGCCGACTGCGTGAAGATCGGCATCGGCCCCGGCTCCATCTGCATCACCCGCGTGGTGGCCGGCATCGGCGTGCCCCAGATCACCGCCGTGTACGACGCGGCCTGCGTGGCCGCTGAGTATGGGGTGCCCATCATCGCCGACGGCGGCGTGAAGTACTCGGGCGACATCGCCAAGGCCCTGGCCGCCGGGGCCAACGTGGTCATGCTGGGCTCCCTGCTGGCGGGCTGCGAGGAGTCCCCCGGGGACACCGAGGTCTACCAGGGCCGGCAGTTCAAGGTCTACCGGGGTATGGGCTCCCTGGGGG
>CALWYG010000076.1 GCA_944385695.1 uncultured Oscillospiraceae bacterium
GTTGTGGGCCGTCTGGGTAAGGTTCTGGGCCCCAAGGGCCTGATGCCCTCCCCCAAGGCCGGCACCGTCACCATGGACGTGACCAAGGCCGTCAACGAGATCAAGGCCGGTAAGGTGGAGTATCGTCTGGATAAGACCAACATCATCCACTGCCCCATCGGCAAGGTCTCCTTCGGCGCTGAGAAGCTCAGCGAGAACTTCAACGCCATCATGGGCGCTATCATCAAGGCTAAGCCCGCCGCTGCCAAGGGTCAGTACATCAAGAGCTGCACCGTGGCTGCCACCATGGGCCCCGGCGTCAAGGTCAACGGCGCCAAGCTGGCCTAATTGGCTTCTTGATTTTCAAAGACGGAAATCTTCGGATTTCCGTCTTTCTTTTTGCGGTTTTACTTGCGGAAATGGCGGCTATTATGGTAAAATAATATGCTTATATCTGAATCTATGTAAGGGAGTGGACCCTTTTGTCGAAATACGAAGCGGAAATCAAGCGCAGAAGAACCTTTGCCATCATCTCTCACCCGGACGCCGGTAAGACAACTCTTACTGAGAAGTTCCTGCTCTACGGCGGAGCCATTGCCCAGGCCGGACAGGTGAAAGGCAAGAAGAACACCCGGGCTGCCACCTCCGACTGGATGGAGATTGAGAAGCAGCGCGGTATCTCGGTGACCTCCTCGGTCATGCAGTTCCAATATGAGGGCTTTTGCATCAACATCCTGGACACCCCTGGCCACCAGGACTTCTCCGAGGACACCTACCGCACCCTTATGGCTGCCGACTCTGCCGTCATGGTCATCGACGCCGCCAAGGGTGTGGAGGCCCAGACCAGAAAGCTTTTTAAAGTGTGCGCCATGCGGGACATTCCCATCTTCACCTTTATCAACAAGATGGACCGGGAGGCCCGGGACCCCTTTGAGCTGTGTGAGGAGCTGGAGCACGAACTGGGCATCGATACCTACGCCATGAACTGGCCCATCGGCTGCGGCAAGGAGTTCAAGGGCGTCTATGATCGGCAGAACCGGAAGGTCATCCACTTTACCTCCAACACCAATGCCAAGGCGGCCACCGCCACCGTCATTGAGCCCGACGACCCCGCTCTGGCCGACCTCATTGGCCAGGGAAAGCGGGACCAGCTGGTGGACGAAATTGAGCTTTTGGACGGGGCCAGCTGTGACTTTGACCTGGATCGGGTGCGCCACGGAAAGCTGTCGCCGGTGTTCTTTGGTTCCGCGCTGACCAACTTCGGTGTGGAGCCCTTCCTGGAGGAGTTCCTGCGCATGACCACCGCTCCCCTTCCCCGGAAGGCGGGGGATGAGATCATCGATTCCTTCGACGAGGATTTTTCTGCCTTTGTATTCAAGATCCAGGCCAATATGAACAAGGCCCACCGGGACCGGATTGCCTTTATGCGGGTGGTCTCCGGCAAGTTTGAGGCGGACAAGGAAGTCTACCACATGCAGGGCGGCAAAAAGATCCGCCTGTCCCGGCCCCAGCAGCTGATGGCCGCAGAGCGTGAGATCATTGAAGAGGCCTATGCCGGAGACATCATCGGCGTGTTTGACCCGGGTATCTTCTCCATCGGAGATACCCTGTGTGCCCCGGGAAAGAAATTTACCTTCGACCCCATCCCCACTTTTGCTCCGGAGCACTTTGAGCGCATCCGCTCCATTGACACCATGAAGCGCAAACAGTTTTTGAAGGGTGTGGAGCAGATTGCCCAGGAGGGTGCCATCCAGATCTTCAAGACTCCCTATACCGGCATGGAGGAGGTCATTGTGGGCGTGGTAGGTACCCTGCAATTTGATGTGCTGGAGTACCGCCTGCGCAGCGAATACAACGTGGAGCTCTACAAGGAGGGCCTGCCCTTTGAGTACCTGCGGTGGATCGTGCGGGAGGACGAGGACGCTCCCTTGCTCAAGGAGGAGGATCTGCTCCTTCCCAATGACGCCAAGCTGGTGGAGGACTACAAGGGCAACCAGCTGCTGCTGTTTGCCTCTCAGTGGTCCATCCAATGGGTTCAGGACCGCAACAAGGGCCTGAAGCTGGCGGAGTTCGGCGGTGCGAAATTTTAATGGAAAGCGGAATTGTGTTCACACAATTCCGCTTTTTTTAAATGGAAAACTGTGATATACTACCTTTTACCACAAAAATTGACGAGAGGAAGGACCTAAGTTGGCGCGTATCAATCGCAGCAGTGAGGAAGCTCTGGCCAGCGCTCCCATTGGTATTCTGATGTTGAAACTGGCGGTACCGGCAGTGGCCGCACAGGTAATCAACATGCTCTATAACATTGTAGACCGAATCTACATTGGGCACATCCCAGAGGTTGGAAGGACGGCACTCACCGGCTTGGGCATTACCTTTCCCATCATTATGCTGGTTTCCGCCTTTGCCGCCTTTGCCGGCCAGGGCGGCGCGCCTCTGGCCTCCATCCGTTTAGGGGCAGGAGACCGGAACGGGGCGGAGAAGATTTTGGGCAACTCCACTACCATGCTTTTGTGTACCTCGGTGGTGCTGACGGTGGTATTTTCCATCATCAAAGAGCCTGTCCTGATGGCCTTTGGCGCTTCCGCAGATACCATCGGATATGCGGTGGACTATATTTCCATCTATTTGCTGGGCACGATCTTTGTCCAGTATGCTTTGGGCCTCAACACCTTCATCAGCGCCCAGGGAAAAGCCATGGTAGCCATGTGCTCGGTGCTCATTGGGGCGGTGCTGAACATTATCCTGGACCCGGTGTTCATCTTTGTCTTCAATATAGGGGTGCAGGGAGCGGCCATTGCTACGGTGATTTCCCAGGGGGTCAGCGCCTGCTGGGTGGTAGGCTTTCTCTGCTCCGGACGGTCAGGAATTCGAATCCGCAAGGTCAATCTGAAACCCAATTGGAGTGTGATGGGTAAGATTACGGCCTTGGGCATTGCCCCGTTTATCATGCAGTCCACCGAGAGCCTGGTCACTGTGGTACTCAATTCTGGCCTTCAGCGCTACGGCGGAGACCTGTACGTGGGGACCCTTACCATAATGCAGAGTGTAATGCAGATGGTGGTCATGCCGACCCAGGGCATTACCCAGGGTGTACAGCCCATTATGAGCTATAACTATGGGGCCCAGAACTATCAGCGGGTGCGCAAGACCTTCAAACTGTTGCTGAAGGTCACCCTTACGGTGACCGTTTGTGCATTCCTGATCGTGTCTCTGATTCCCGAGCAGCTGGCCCTCATCTTTAACGACGATCCGGAATTGGTGGAGCTGACCGGAAAGATGATGCCCATCTTCTTCGGCGGAATCTGGGCCTTCGGCGCCCAGATGGCCTGCCAGTCTGCCTTTATGGCTATGGGGCAGGCGCGTACCAGCCTGTTTCTGGCGCTGCTGCGCAAGGTGATTTTGCTGATCCCCTTGGCGCTGCTGCTGCCCTGGGCCATGGGCAATGTGCTGGGCATCTATATCGCTGAGCCGGTGGCGGATATTCTGGCCTCGAGCACCACACTGACACTGTTCCTGCTCCGGAGAAAGAAACTGCTGCCTCTGGAAGAGAAATGACAAAGGAACCGCCCACAGGGCGGTTTCTTATGGTACTTGGTCTGGTATAGAACGAACAAACGGAAAGAAACTAAGATAAGCGGAAGTATCATAAAGCGGGGGAAATCAACATGAAACAGCTATATGTGGGCCGGGTGCTGACCATGGCCAAACCTCTCTATGCCCAGGCTGTGCTGGTAGAGGATGGGGTCATCCGCAAGGTGGGAAACGCGGCAGAGCTGAGGGATCTGGGCGGAGACTGCCAGGAAATCCAGCTTCAGGGAACGCTTTTGCCCGGCTTTCTTGACGCCCACAGCCACTATTCCCAGATGGCATATGCCTGTCTCCAGGCCTCTTTGAATGACGCACAGAGCGTGGAGGAGATCGGGCAGCGTATGCAGGCCTTTCTCCAGGAAAATGGCCCCGTGCCCGGGACATGGATTCAAGCGCGGGACTATGACCATAACCGGCTGCCTGGGGGCAAGAACCTCACGTTGGAACAGTTGGATGCGCTGACGCCGGGGTACCCGCTGGTGATTCACCATAAGTCGGGACACATGGGGCTGATGAACAGTCTGGCGCTGGAAGCGCTGGGCATCACTCCGGATACCCCTGTGCCAGAAGGGGGCAGAATCGAGGTAAAAGAGGGGAAATTAACCGGGTATCTGGAAGAAAACGCCTTTATTGCCTATTTGAAACAAATCCCGTCGCCGCCGCTTACCGCGCTTGTGGACGCGTTTGGAAAGGCACAGGAGAAGTATGCCGCCCACGGCATTACCACGATGCAGGATGGAATGGCGGTGGAGCAGATGTTCCCGCTTTACCGCATGCTGCTGGACAGAAAGCTGTTGAACATGGACCTGGTGGCCTATTTTGCACCGGAGTGCTATGAAAAGGCGGTGGAGGAATTTGGCGGCCTTTCAGCGCAGGAACATCTGAAAATCGGTGGACTTAAAATTTTCCTGGACGGCTCACCCCAGGGGCGCACCGCCTGGATGCGCACACCCTATCAGGGGGAGACAGAGTACCGGGGATATGGTACCATGTCGGACGAGCAGGTGCTGGAGGCAATGGAATTTGCCTGGGCCCACAACACTCAGCTGCTGTGCCATTGCAACGGAGATGCGGCGGCGGAACAGTTCCTGCGCTGCCTGGAGCAGGCGGAGGAAAAGCACCCGGAGCTGGCTCAGCTGCGGCCGGTGCTGATCCACGGCCAGTTGCTGGGAGTAGACCAGCTGGAACGGGTTAAAAAGCTGGGGGCGGTGGTGTCCTTCTTTGTGGCCCATGTGTACCACTGGGGGGATATCCACATCCGCAATTTTGGGCCGGAGCGGGCGGCCAAGATCAGTCCGGTACGCAGTGCATTGGATTGGGGCATCCCAGTGACATTTCACCAGGATGCTCCGGTCATCCAGCCTGACATGCTGGAAACTATCTGGTGCGCGGCCAACCGCTTGACCAGGCAGGGAGTGCGCCTGGGGGCGGAGGAGTGTGTCTCTGTGTTGGAGGCGCTGGAGGCAGTGACGGCAGGAGCCGCCTACCAATACTTCCAGGAGGAGAAAATCGGAACCATTGAGCCGGGCAAGAGAGCGGATTTTGTCCTGCTCAGTGAAGATCCTCTGCAGGTACCCAGGGAAGCACTGAGGGATATCCAAGTGCTGGAGACCATTCAGAACGGACAGAAAATTTGGTGCAGAGAATAAAATAATACCGGGGAGCTCTTTGAGCTCCCCGGTATTATTTGTGATATAGGAGAGGGAGAAATTAGAAGATACCCTGAGCCATCATGGCGTCAGCCACTCTCTGGAAGCCCACGATGTTGGCACCGGCAACCAGGTCATAGCCCAGGCCATAGCGCTCAGCAACCTCCACGGAGGACTCATAGATGTTCTTCATGATGCCCTGCAGCTTGGCGTCGACTTCCTCAGCGGACCAGTACAGACGCTCGGCGTTCTGAGCCATCTCCAGCTCGGACACGGACACGCCACCGGCGTTGACAGCCTTGGAGGGGGCAACCACCATGTGCTTCTGACCCTTCAGGAACTCCAGAGCCTCGTTGGTGGTGGGCATGTTAGCGACCTCGATGTAGTACTTCACGCCGGAAGCAGCAATCTTCTCGGCCCACTCCATGTTGACGTCGTTCTGAGTAGCAGCGGGCATGTAGATGTCCACGTCCTTGACGCCCCAGCACTTCTGGCCAGGCACGAACTCGCAGCCGAACTTCTCGGCGTAGGGCTGGCAGTGCATAGGATCCTTGGCGCGCATCTCCAGGATGTAGTTCAGCTTCTCCTCGGTGTCCACACCGTCGGGATCGTGGATGTAGCCGTCGGGGCCGGCGAAGTAGGTGACCTTGGCACCCAGCTCAGCGGCCTTCTTCATGATGCCCCAGCCCACATTGCCGTAGCCGGAGATGGCGATCTTCTTGCCCTTGATGTCCTCGCCGTCGTGCTTCAGAGCCTCTACCAGATAGTAGACAGCGCCGTAGCCGGTGGCCTCGGGACGCAGGATGGAACCGCCGGTGCAGACAGCCTTGCCGGACAGAGCACCGAACTCAGCAGCGCCCACGATGCGGCGGTACTGACCGTACATATAGCCGATCTCACGGCCGCCGCAGCCCAGGTCGCCAGCGGGGCAGTCGATGTCCTGGCCGATGTGACGATACAGCTCGGTGATGAAGGCCTGGCAGAAACGCATGACCTCGGCGTCGCTCTTGCCGCGAGGATCGAAGTCGGAACCGCCCTTGGCGCCGCCGATGGGCAGGCCGGTCAGAGCGTCCTTGAAGGTCTGCTCAAAGCCCAGGAACTTGATGATGGACAGGTTAACAGAGGGGTCGAAGCGGATGCCGCCCTTGTAGGGGCCGAGGGCCGCGTTGTACTGAACGCGGTAGCCACGGTTGACCTGCCACACGTGGTTGTCATCCTCCCAAGTCACGCGGAACTCGATGGTGCGCTCGGGCTCGACCATCCGCTCCAGCAGAGCGGCCTTCTCATACTCGGGGTGGGCGTTGATAACGGGCTCCAGGGAGCTGAGGACCTCCTCAACAGTCTGCAGGAACTCGGGCTCGTTGGCATTCTTGGCCTTGGTCTCGTTCAGAACTCTCTCGATGTACTGATTCATAGCAGCATTCCTCCTAAATGTAATTTCGGTGGTTTTTTGACAGAAACCTTTC
>CALWYG010000077.1 GCA_944385695.1 uncultured Oscillospiraceae bacterium
CCACCAGGTCGGACAGCCAGGAGCCGAAGGGGCCGAAGGTGATGATGAACATCACCAGCATGGTGCACAGGAACAGGGGGATGGCAAAGAAACGGTGGGTGACCACCTTGTCGATTTTCTCCGTCAGGGTGAGGGTGCCGGGCTGCTGCCCCCGGGTGACCGAGGCGGAAACCACTTTTTCAATGTATTGATAGCGGCTGTCGGCAATGAGCGTCTCCCGGTCGCCCAGATCGCTGGAGTTTTCATACTCGGCCACAATGGCATTGAGCTGCTGCTGAACGTTGGCGGGCAGATGCAGGGCCTGCTGCACCACCTCGTCCCCCTCCAGCAGCTTGATGGAGGCCCAGTGGGCAGGCAAATTGGCGGCGTAGGCGTAGTCGTGAATGAGCTCGCCCATGCGGTGGTGGATGTCGTGGGTGTAGTCGTCGTAGAGGTCGTCCGGCTCCACGGTGAAGCCCAGGTGCATCTGCCGGTGGGCGGTGTGTAAAAGCTGCTCCAGCCCCTCCCCGGTCCGGGCGGTGATGGGGACCACGGGGATGCCCAGCTCCTTGGACAGACGGGGCACATCGATGCGGTCCCCCCGCTTTTCCACCTCGTCCATAAAGTTCAGGGCCAGGACCGTGGGCCGCTCCAGCTCCAGCAGCTGGACGGTGAGGTAGAGGTTGCGCTCCAGGTTGGTGGCGTCCACAATATCGATGACGCAGTCGGGCGCTTCCCCGATGATAAAGTCCCGGGCCACGATCTCCTCCATGGAGTAGGGGGACAGGGAGTAGATGCCGGGCAGATCCACCACGGTGAGGGCCTTATCCCCCAGGTGCGCGGTGCCCTCCTTTTTCTCTACCGTGACCCCGGGCCAGTTGCCTACGTATTGGTTGGAGCCGGTCAGGGCGTTAAAGAGGGTGGTTTTGCCGCAGTTGGGATTGCCGGCCAGGGCGATGCGCATGGCACGGCTGTCGTGGGCGGCGGGGTCGTAGCGGGCTCCGTGGGCCTCCAGCTCGTGAACATGGTCGCTCATCTGCCGGCGGGCTACTTCCGGATCGGGAACGTGGCGGGTCATGGCATTCCGGGCGGAGCGGGAGGTCCGCTGGGGCTGCCCCATGGTGATCTGGGCGGCGTCCGCTTTCCGCAGGGACAGCTCATAGCCCCGCAGGCTGACCTCCAGAGGGTCCCCCAGGGGGGCCACCTTTGTGACGGTGACCTGGGTGCCGGGGGTAAGCCCCATGTCCACCAGGCGGCGCTTCACCGCTCCGGACTGGTTGCCCACAGAGAGGATGGTGCCGCTCTGGCCCGGTTTTAAGTCGTTTAATGTAGTTGATGAGGAGCGCTTTTCCATAGTATGATCGTCTCCGATGCTGCACAGATTGCGCGTATGCGTACTCTGCTATTTTAGCGGATCACCCTTCATTTTTCAAGGGATTTGCCCCTGTACACAGGAAGAAAACGGGGGAAATATTCCACATAAACAGGGCTTTTTGTGGAGAAATTGCACACAAAGGAGGCGGGGAAGACAGAAAAACGCCCGGAGCCGTAAAGCTCCGGGCGGGAAATTCAGCCGTCCAGCCGGGTGGCCAGCTCCTCCATATAGTTGGCGGGAGCGTCTTCGATCTGGCCTGCGTCAAAGGCGGCGGCCAGGGCCGGGTCCATGGGCAGCTTGGCCAGCACGGGCACTTCCAGTTCAGCGGCCACCTGGTCCAGATGGCTCTCGCCGAAAATGGCGTGGCGCTTGCCGCAGTCGGGGCACTGGAAGTAGCTGTAGTTCTCCACCAGACCCAGGACGGGAATGTCCATCATCTTGGCCATGTTCACCGCCTTGGTGACGATCATGGACACCAGGTCCTGGGGAGAGGTGACCACAATAACCCCGTCCACGGGGAGGGACTGGAATACGGTCAGAGGTACGTCGCCGGTTCCCGGAGGCATATCCACGAACATATAGTCCACATCGCCCCAGACCACTTCCTGCCAGAATTGGGTCACGACCCCGGCAATGACAGGGCCGCGCCAGATAACGGGGTCGGTCTCGTTGGCGGTGAGCAGGTTGAGGGACATGAGCTTGATTCCCCCGGCGGTGACGGCGGGGTCAATGCCCGCGTCGGTGCCGGTGGCCTTCTGGTGGATGCCAAAGGCGGTGGGGATGGAGGGACCGGTGATATCGGCGTCCAGAATGGCCACCTTGCGGCCCTTCTTGGCCATGGCCACCGCCAGAGATGCGGTGACGGTGCTCTTGCCTACACCGCCCTTGCCGCTGACTACGGCAATGACCCGCTTGATGCTGGACATGGCGTTGGCGGGGACACGCATGTCCCGGGAGGAACAGTCAGCGCTGCAGCTGGAACAATCGTGGGTACAATTTTCAGACATAATAGGACATCTCCCTTGTTTTAGTGACAATCTATGAGAGTAACGGACCTTAGCGCACCAGGGTATTTTCCGTGGGCGCCTCGTCCCGGGTCTCCTGAGAGGAAAAATAGTAAGAAAGGATATCGGCGGCCATAGCACCCAGCTCAGAACCGCTGCCACCCCGCTGGACCACCAGGGCCAAGGCCACTTCCGGGTCGTCATAGGGGGCAAAGCACACAAACACGGCGTTTGCTTCCACCTGGCCGTCTACCTGGGCGGAGCCGGTTTTGGCGCCCACCTGGAAGGGGAGGCCCACAAAGTGCTGGCTGACCGAGCCCTGAGTGGTCAGGGCCAGCATACCGGCCTTCACGGCCTCCAGGTTCTCATCCTGAATCTCAATGGTGCTCAGCAGCTCCGGCTCCTTGGTATAGAGAACCTGGGAAAAGTCATTGGATTTGACCTCTTTGAGCAGGTGGGTGGCGTTTCGGGAGCCGCCGTGGACCAGGGTGGCAATGTAGTTGGCCAGCTGGATGGGGGTAACCTGGGTGCTCTCCTGGCCGATGGCCACGGAGAGGACGCTGCCCTCGTACCAGGTGCCGCCCCGGGATTCGGTGTATTCGGGGCTGGCCATAACGCCTGGATACTCCTCCAGCTCCAGCCCGGTCTTCTGCCCCAGGCCAAAGCGGGTGGCGTAGTCCACCAGGGTGTCGATGCCAAGCTCCCGTCCTACCTCATAGAAGAAGTAGTTACAGGAGACCTCAATGGCCTCGCTGACGTTGATGGAGCCGTGGTTTCCGCCGTTGGTGTTGTAGATCCAGCATTTGGGCTGGGGGCTGGAGTAGTATTTGTAGACGCCCTCGTCCCGGATCTCCGTGGAGGGGGTGATGATCCCCTCTTCCAGTCCGGCGATAGCGGTAATCATCTTGAAGGTGGAGCCAGGGGCAAAGGTGCCCTGAAGGGCCCGGTTCAAAAGGGGAAGCAGAGGATCGGAGGCGTATTGGTTGTAGTTGGAGTTATACTTGGACGGGTCAAAGGTGGGGTAGGAGGCGCAGGCCAGTACCTCGGAGGTGTCCACGTCCAGAATGACGCAGGCGCCGCCTCCCACGGCCTCTTCCACATCGATCTGGGGAATGGCGGTGGCCAGGGTGTTTTCCACATAGGCCTGGAGGTTAATGTCCAGGGTCAGGACCACATTGTCCCCCGGCTCCGGCTCCTCCAGCCAGGTTTCCGAGACAATTTTTCCCGAGGTGTTGCGCTCCACCGTCCGGACACCGGATTTTCCCCGCAGGTAGGACTCAAAAGCCTGCTCCACGCCTCCTCTGCCTACGGTGTCGTTGAGGGAGTAGTCCGCCGTTCCGTCCCCGTCCAGGTCCAGGGAGGTGTAGTACTCCACCTCCTCCGGGTAGATAGGAGTCACCTGGCCCAGCAGGTGGGCGGCGAAGGTGGTGTGATACTGGCGTACCGTGGTGGGTTCAATGACCACGCCGGTGAGGGAGTGTTCCTTTACCTGGGTAATAAAATCAATGTCCACATCCTGGGCAAAAACATACTCGTTGGCCACATAAACATTGCTGGAGCGCAGATTCAGCTCATAGAGGATGCCGGCCAGGGCTCTGGCATCCTGAGCGGACATGTCTCCGATGTTCAAAACGGGGACCGTTTCTCCGGAGTCCTCTTCCACGGCGCCTTCTCCCTGAATGTTCCAGTCGGCACACATAAGGCCAAGCAGCTCCAGAGCGGTGGGCAGGGCCTCGGGTTCCGCATCCTGGGACGTATCGGAAGTCTGGGACAGGTCCTTGCCGGTAAAAAAGGCCTTGATCTTGTCCCAAAGGCCGGGTTCGGGCGGAGACGTGTCTTCTTCCGTTTCTTCCGGCTGCTGGGTGGGGTCCTTGATCCAGCCGTAGTAGACGGCCAGCCGTCCCAGCCGGGTGAGGGACTGGACCGTGTTCCCTTCCTCATCGGCAGAGGTGGTGCAGTAGGGGGTATCGGTGGTAAAGGTGAACGGGGCGGATTTGGAGATGGGCAGGTTGTCCGTCCACTCCACCCCCTCCTCTGTGGCAATGTCCATGAGGGAGAGGAGAATCCGGTTGCGGTCCTCCTTCATCAGAGAAGTGTCCAGCGACACCTGGTAGACCACCTTGTTGGACACCAGCGACTGGCCATTCCGGTCCACGATCTGGCCCCGGACGGCTTCCACCGTCTCCTGCTCGGCAATTTTGTTCTGAGCCTGACGGGCATACTCCTGGCCGTTGTTGATCTGAAGGTCATAGAGGGTAGCGCCCATGCCGGTAATGACCAGGGCCAGCAGAAGGACCATGACCAGGGCGCGGCGGTGAAACTGTTTGGGATTCATAAAAACCTCCTTTCCAGAGGGGCAATGGGGAAACAGGGGAAACTCAGGCCAGCTTGGTCCCGCCGACCCGGTTGTAAATCGCCCGGAACAGCAGCCAGATGAGGGGTGTCCAGACCAGGGAATAGAAAAATTCGGGCACAGCCACCTGGAGCATGTCCGGCAGCTGGGCGGCGTGAACCAGCAGCCCACGGGCAATCCGCAGGGCGTCCAGTGCCGCCAGCACCCCGGCCGAGCAGATGAGACAGCCCGGGAAGGACTGGCTGAGGGCATATTGGGAGACCGCCCCCATGAGCATTCCCGCCAGGGCCATGCCGAAGACCAGGCCGCCGAAGCCGCCGGGATAGGTGAGCTCCCACAAAAGCCCCACGCCCATCCCAAATCCGGTGCCGGCGAAGGCCCCTTCCAGAACCGCCACCGCCGCCACCGCCAAAGGCAGCAGCATGGGGGAGATTCCTCCAATGGGATACCGGGGAAGAAGGTAGGCGTCCAGCAGCCAAACGGGCAGCAGGCCCAGGCTGTAAATAAACCATTTGTGAATGAGGTCGCGTCGTGTCATGTGAGCGCCTCCTTATTCCACAATGGTGAAGTCCTTGATGACAAAGACCTCAATGAGGGAATCCAGCTTGGCCAGGGGGACCACCACCGCGTAGCGGGACTGGCCGGAGGGATCGGTAAAGACCCCCTCTACCTGTCCCACCACCAGACCGGAGGGGAACACGTCCCCTTTTCCGGAGGTGACCACCTCGTCCCCGGATACCAGCTGAGCTCCCTCGGGGAGATAGTTGAGCTTCAGCTTGCCCCGGGCCATAAGGGCGAAATCGCCCTCCAGCACGCCCGCACTGTAGGTGCGGGAGACAATGCCGCCCATCTCCGTGTCGGTGTTGATGACGGTGGACACCGAGGACCAGTTATATCCCACCTGGGATACCACGCCCACCAGCACGCCGGTTTCCGTGATAACACAATCTCCCACCTCGATCCCGGCGGAGGAGCCCTTGCTCAGGGAGAGAATGGACTCCCAGTTGGAGGTGGAGCGGGCGGTGACCTTGGCGGACTCAAAGACAAAGTCCCGGCGCTTTTCCTGCAGATCCAGCAGAGAACGAAGCTGCTCATTTTCCCGGCTGGCCTCCTGGCCCTGGCGCACCGCGTCCTCCAGCTCGGCCACCTGTTTGCGCAGGCTGTCCAGCTCATCCTGGAGCTCGCCATAGTGGAACACATAGGTGTAGACCCCCTCGGCCCAGCCGGCCACAGTGGAGATAGCGCTGCGAATGGGGGCGGTCACCGTATTGGCCACGTTGGACAAGGGGTCGGTATTTCCGCCGAAAAAGGCGGAGCCCACCCCGATGAGGATAGACAGCAGCAGGGCGATAATCAGCAGGAGAATTCCGTTTTTGCGCAAAAAATCTTTCACAGCTTAAAGCTCCTTCGTTGCGGCCATGGCCAGGGGGTCCACCCCAAAGCCGGACAGAATCTGCCCCAGCCGGCACACAGGCAGCCCTACCACGTTATAGTAGTCCCCGGAGATTCCCTCCACCAGGGTGCAGCCGTAGCCCTGAATGCCGTAGGAGCCCGCTTTGTCCATGGGCTCGCCGGTGGAAACATAGTGGTCGATGTCGGCCTGGGTCAGGGGGCGGAAGCGGACGGCGGTGGCCTCGTGCTGGGTGACTGACCGGCCCTGCCAGCAGACGGTGAGGCCGGAGTAGACGGTGTGCTCCCGGCCGGAGAGGGTTTGGAGCATCCCCACGGCATCCTCCCGGTCGTGGGGTTTGCCCAGCACCGTGCCGTCCACCGCCACCACCGTGTCCGCGGCGATAATCAGCGCATCCGGGTGGGCGGCGGCAATTTCCGCGGCCTTCTGCCGGGAGAGCTCCTCCACCAGCTGCTCGGGGGTGAGGCTGGGGTCGGAGCGCTCCTCCCCCTGGGCGGGGATCACGTCAAATTGGGAAATTCCCATCCGCTCCAGCAGCTCCCGCCGCCGGGGGGATTGGGAGGCTAAGATAATACGCATGGCGTCAGCCCTCCATCTGGGCGTCGTCCGGACCGCCGGACAGAGTGCCGCTGACCCGGATGGAGTGGCCCCAGAACATCTCCCCGTCGGCAAACCAGAAGGTAAAGCCCCCCTGATCGTCCACCTGAATGGCATCCAGCTCCATGCGCTCCATAAAGGCCTCGGGGGTGATCTCCTCCGGAGCCTCATCCTCCTCTTCTCTGTCCTGGGCCCACTGGTTGGCAAGGTCGGTGAGCTGCCCGGCGGCAAAGGTGCGCACCCGCTCGTCCCAGCTCTGGGCGCCAGAGAGCAGGGCCCGGGCGGTGTTCTGGGCGGCCTTCATGGTATCGGTCTCGCCCTTGTCAAAGTCCAGACGGACCGCTGTGTCCAGCCAGTCTACCTCCGCCTCATACCAGCCCACCTGGCGGTTGAGGACGAAGGTGCCCAGATCCTCCACATAGATGCTCTCCGGCTTTTTCTGCTGCTCCAAAATGGCCTTCAGATCCGGGTCGAAGGCGGGCTGGGGCAAATCTACCAGCAGCAGACGCGTTCCGTCCAGAGAGAGTCTGGCCCGAAATTTGATGATAAAGTCCGGGGGGACCCGCTGGCGCAGATAGCCCCGCAGGGTGTCGTCACACAGGGCCACCAGCCCCACCTCTTCCTGGTGGATCTCCGGGCTATCCTCCTCCATCCAGGCTGTCAGGCCCATGGAGGCCTCCCAAAGGCCGGTGTCCTCCTGCGGAACGGCGCCAAAGCCCGAAGGGCCGGTGACAGCCAGAACATCCAGCTCCTCAGTGGAAAAATCGGCGGCAAAGAATTTGAATGCCTCCCCTTCCCCGGATTGGCTGGCCTTGGGGGCCTCTTTTTTCTTAAACAGTCCAAACATGGCACATTACTCCTTTATTTGCCGGTAGAGCCAAAGCCCCCCGCCCCCCGCTTGGTCTCGTCCAGGTCATCGGTCATCCGGATCTGGGCCTGCACCACAGGGGTAATCATCATCTGGGCGATGCGGTCCCCGGGCGTTATGGTAAAGTCGCTTTTCCCGGAGTTCTGCAATCCCACCAGAATCTCCCCCCGGTAGTCGCTGTCAATGACGCCCACGCAGTTGGCCGGGGCGATGCCGTGCTTAATGCCCAGACCGCTGCGGGCAAAGATCAGGGCCACATATTCCGCCGAGGGCAGGGCAATGGCAAGGCCCGTGGGAATGACCCGGCGCTCTCCGGCGGGGATGGTTACGGCCTCGTCCATGCAGGCGTGCAGGTCCATGGCCGCCGCGCCCGGGGTGGCATAGTAAGGCAGGGGGATTTCGTTCCCAATTTTAGGGGAAAGGGCTTTGATTTTCAACTCCATAATCATAAACTCCAACTTAATTTTTTATAACGAAGCCTCCACGTCCACCAGACGCAGGTAGCGCCGCAGGGGGTATTCCCCGTCGTGGCACTCCCCCAAAAATGGCTCAGACATGTGAGCGGCAGAGGTGATGCGGGTAACTCCCGCCTGGGCCAGCAGCCGGCACAGCTCCTCCCGCTGCTGAGGCGGACAAATTAGCCCCACGGTCTGAAGCCGTCCCCGCTGGGGAAACAGGGCGGCGGCCAGCTTATGCCGGGGCAGGCATTTCACCAGCACATTGCCGTGGAGAGGGGACAGTTCCAGGCTCTGATCGGGGCACAAGGTCACCGAGCAGCCCCGTCCCTGGAACACCTGGGCAGCGCTTCCCTCCACCGCCAGGGCCAGCCGGTGCTCATAGCCATGGAGAGTGGCCATCGCCGCTTGGCCGGGGGTCTGATGGAAGCGGGCGGCAGCCCCCTCCAAAACGGGGAGAAAACTTTGGCAGAAGCGCCGGGCCTGGTCTTGGTCGGCGGTGTCCAGGTAGATCACCTGGCAGGAGGAGCAGAGAAGCCCCCCGGTCTGGATGATGTGTCCGGCCAGCGCCTCCAGATCCTCTCCCCTGCCCGCTCCGGACAGGTAGGCGAAGCTCAGCCGGTGGCCCCACTCCATGAGCTTGCACCCGGCGGGGGCCATGGCGCGCATGGCACGGATGGCCTCATCCCCGCCCCAGGTCACGATGCCGTCCGCCAGGTCAGCCAGGGCCTGGAGGGAGGAACGGTCGCTGGAGGGGATGGAAAAAATATAGACATAGGGGGCAAGCCTGGGCTCTGTGTCGGTGAGCAGCTTCAGCAGGGCAACAGACAGCCCCGAGTCCCCCGAGGGGAGCTTTAACAAATTGACGTTGCCGGTGAGCAGGCCCTCCACCACGCTGAAGGCGGGCAGGCCGTCCAGGTTTCCGGCGGTGATGTGAAGCAGCGTGCCCAGAGGGACGGCCGCCGTTCTGCCAAAGGGCCGGTCTTCGACCGAGAGAAGCCCGCCGGTCTCCACCGAGAGCTTGTACTCCAGGCTCTCCGGGCGGAGCAAATGGCGGTACTGCTCCAGGGCGGAGAGCAGCTGGGGCGTGGCGTATTGGGCGATGAGCGCGTCCAGCTCCCCCCGGTCCAGCCGCTCCAAAAGCCGCTGACAGGCGTCGATGACCACCCTTGGGAAAAGGGGGGCCTGGCCGCGGACGGCGATGAGGTCCTCTTCCAGCTGCCCCAGCACCTGGGGGAGCTGTTCGTCAGGGAGGATGGTTCCCTTTGCAAAGATCAAAACCCTTCCCCCTTTCCCAAAATCTGGGACGCCCCGGCGGCGCAGGTCTGAATGTCGCCGAGTCCCACCCGGCCCAGAAGGGTCAGATAGGGGGACGAGATGCCGCAGCCGCACTCCTCCCCCGGGGTGAGATAGCCCAAATCGTCGGTCATGACGCTGGTGGTGGGGGTGGCGTTCATCAGGGGCGTGATGAGATTAACCAGCCCAATGCGCCCCATGGGCAGGGGCTCCAGGGTATTGACATCCCGGATGATGACCCGGGCATAGATGGGAATGTGGAAATGGTGGTGCTTGCAAGCGTTGTAGAATATGGGGTGCTCCACCGCTCCGAAGGATTCGTGAATTTCCTCCTCCGGAATGCCCAGCACCCGCCCGGCCAGGTCGTAGAGGACGGACTTTTCCACCTGCTGGGAGTAGTGCTGCTTCCAGCCCCCGGCCAGCAGAATTTTGGAGCCCCGGGGCAGCCGGACACGGAGCCCCAGCTCCTCCATCCGCTTGAGCCCAAACCACAGGTAGGAGGGGAAGCCCACGATCCGTGTGGGAAAGACCGAGCGGCCCAGCTTGTCCAGGGCCCGGGCCACCCCGTCCAGGTCGGGAACGTAGCCCCCGTCCACATACTGAAGGGCGTAGGTGCGGCTGATGGGGGGCGAAAAGTAGGTCAGGCCGTACATGGTGCGGGTGACCCCGGTGCGGTTGGATTTGTGGGGCTTATAGCCCAAAATCACACAGTGGGCTGGCTTTGGGGAGATGAGGCCGTGCGTCCAGCCCAGGTGCAGCACCATGGGGATCTCGGCAAAGACACAGCCCCAGTCAAAGCCAATTTGACTGAATTTCCCGCTGGTGCCCGAGGAGGTCACATACATGGCCATCCGTGACCGGGGCATGGAGAAGAGGGCGTGGCGCTTATAGAAAAGGGTGGGCAGTACGGGGATTTTGGCCAGATCCTCCATGGTCTGGAGCTGGTCGGGGGAAAAGTGGAGCGCCTGGGCAATGGAGCGGTATTCCGGGCAGCGTTTTAGGTGAAAGGCGCAGTTTGCCCGCACTGCCCGGAGAAATTTCTCCCCGGTGCCCTCCAGGTCATAGGGATGGGCGGACCAAAAGAGCCTCTGCCGTTCCAGCATAAACGCTTCCCCCTTTCCGGTGGTTACTCCACGTCCCGGTAGTAGAGCCCCCGGGTGTAGTCGTTGGGCTGATAGCGGCCCTGGGACAGGTAGCGCTCCAGGACCTGGACGCACTCGGCGGCGTTTTCGGTGGTGAACATCAGCCGGGCCCCCCACAGTCCCAGCCGCTGCCAGTCGGCAAATTTATCCGCCAAAAAGACTTTTTTAGAATTATAAATCTCATTGCGGCAGCCCCAGGCCTTGACGACGGGGAAGCGCTCCCCCTTCCGGTCGGTGAGCAGGTTCACGTTGTTGCAGGTGTGCTGGCCGGAGTGGTTGTGGATGATGCAGTTTTCCATAATCATCAGAGGCAGGCGGCCGTAGGCCACAAACTCAGTGGGGATGGTTTTGGACAGATCCCGGATCTGGGCCAGCTTCAGCTCGAAGGAGGCGGTGGCGGAGATGAGTCCCAGACGCTTGAGCTCCTTCATGGTCTGGCTGTTGTAGGCCCCCAGGCCAAAGTCGCCCCGGACCTGGAAGCCCAGCTGGGATGCCCGGCGGATGGAGCCCAGGTTGCCCGCCAGGGCCTGGGTGACCCCCAGATTGCGCAGCGCCACTAAATCCTGCTCCAGCTGGGGCAGCTCCTTGTCGGTGCAGATCCGGGGCATAATGACCGCCAGGGGGACCTTGGCCTGCTGACAGCGGCGGACCAGGTCGGGGTTGGCGGCGGCCTCGTCGGCGGGGAGGTAAAGGAGGGCGGGGCCCAGCTTTAACAGCTCGTCGCTGAACTGCGCTGCCGTGCGCAGGGAGACGGTAAACACCGGCGGGAGCTTGGGGTTTTCATACCGAACCCCCGGGCGGAAGGGCTCCTTGCGCCGCTGGGGCAGCACCTGGCGCTGTGTGGACAGCTCCTCCAGGCAGCGCCGGCGCAGATCGTTCAGGGCAGACAGGGGCAGAGATAACCCCTCCCCCACCTTGGCGGTGGCCTTTTCGCAGGCGTAGGGGGTGCCGCCGGTGCGCTGGAGCTGTCCCTCCACCTTTTCCCGGGTGAGGGGGACGTTTCGGGCGGCCTCGGGCACGGGGCCCTCCACCCGGGCCACATGGCCCTGATGGTCCTCGGCAGCCACCTGGGCGGGCTCCCCCTCCTCAATGAGGGCGTACAGGCGCACCGGCTCCTTGCGGTTTTCCCCATTTTCGTAGGTGGAGCGGGCCTGGGCAAAGAGCTCCCGGGGCTCCTTCTCCTCCTGACGGGTGCCGAACATGTCCGGGCCGGTCTGGCCCATGTAGTATCCATCGGTAAAGCCCTGGCGGGAGAAGGCCTGGGCCAGAATTTCAATCTCCTGGGGAGTAGGTTCCCGGCCCTCTTTAATGGCCCGGGCGTAGATGCCGGTGACGATGGCCACATATTCCGGCCGCTTCATCCGCCCCTCCAGCTTGAGACAAGCGACTCCCATCTCCGACAGTTCCTTCAGATGGCCTGCCATGGACAGGTCCTTCAGGGACAGGGGATATTCGTTGGCCTGGTTCCCCCAGCCGTATTTCAGCCGGCAGGGCTGGGCGCACAGTCCCCGGTTGCCGCTGCGGCCCCCGATGACCGAGGAGAAGAAGCACTGGCCCGACCAGCACATGCACAGGGCCCCGTGGCCAAAGACCTCAATTTCGATGGGGGAGTGCTGGCAGATGTAGGCGATCTGGTCCCGGCTCAGCTCCCGGCCCAGCACCACCCGGGTTATCCCCAGGTCGGCACAGGCCTTGACTCCGTCCAGGGAGTGAATGGTCATCTGGGTGGAGCCGTGGATCGGCAGGTCGGGCACCGTTTGGCGAAGCATCCGGGCCACGCCCAGGTCCTGGACGATGACCGCGTCCACCCCGATGTCGCTGGCGTGGGCGGCCACCGCCGCCGCGCCGGGCAGTTCCCGGTCGGTGAGCAGGGTGTTCAGGGTAAGGTGGACCTTGCAGCCCCGAAGATGACAGTAAGAAACGGCCGCCGCAGCCTCATCCCAGGTGAAATTCTTGGCGTTGCGGCGGGCGTTGAAATCCCCATATCCCAGATAGACGGCATCCGCTCCGTTTTGAACGGCGGCGGTCACCGCCTCCATGGAGCCGGCGGGGGAGAGCAGTTCCAGCATGAGAGAGCCTCCTTTGGCAAGTACGGTGAACAGGTCGCCCGGGCGGGCGACCTGTGTTGGAAATTATTTGCGGGTGCTCAGCTTAAAAATCTCCCGCTTGGCCTCAGACAGCTCCAGCTTCAGCCGGTTGGCGTCCTCCAGGTTTTCCTTCACCTGGCGGCGCAGGTCGTCGCTGGCCTGCTGTTCCTTCAAAAACTGGTCGGCAATGTTCATGGCGGCCAGCACGGCGGCATCCGCCTGGGACAGGTTGCCCGATGAAATCTGCTTGAGCTGCTGATCCACAAGGTCAGCGCACTTGCGCACATAGGTCTCATCCTCCACGGCGACCATGGTATATTCCCGTCCGGCGATGGTGACCACTACTTTGTTCCTCATCACGATTCCTCCCAAACTGGTTGTCTCTCTGGGCCTATGCCCCCAGCTTCATTCTAGTTGGAACCATTATAACACAGACCTCTACATTTGAAAAATAGATATTTCATGAATTTTGCTCTTTCTTTTCAAAATTGCCCCCAAACATACTGCTGCTGTGCCGAGGACGGCCGGAACAGAATTTTGCTGTTTACGCCGGGAGCAATTTGCGGTAAAATGGAAAAACAGTCACGGCGGATGATGCGGCCAAGCAAAGGAGAGGAGGGGGTTCCCATGGCACACACGCTGCTGCCCGGAGAGGTAGTGGCCATGACCGGCCAGGCGGCCGACCGGCTTTTGAAGCTGGGAGACGGGGATGCCGCCCTTTTGTACCTCCATCTGCTGCGCCATGGAGAGCTGTCCGGGCTGAAGTGGCCCCAGGACCGGATTCAGACTGCCCTGGAGCGCCTGCGCGCCCAGGGCCTGGCCCCCGCCCAGGAGCTTCTCCAGCCGGAGCCTCCCGTTCAGGAGCTGCCGCCCCCGGAGTATGCCACCGAGGAGGTGGCCGCCGCCCTGGCCGACCGGGCCTCTCTCTTTTCCGCCCTGGCCGACGAGGTGGAGCGGAGGCTGGGAAAGAAGCTGTCCGCCGCCGATTTGAAGAAGCTCTACACCCTATACGACCACCTGGCCTTGCCTCCGGAAGTGATTTTGATGCTGGTGGGCTGGTGCATCGAGGAAATGGAGCGCAAATACGGCCCCGGCCGCCGGCCCTTCCTGTCCCAGATCAGCAGGGAAGGCTTTGTCTGGGCCCGCCGGGGGATCGACACCATAGAGCGGGCGGAGGAATATATCGCCAAGCTTACCCGCCTGCGGGGACGAGAGGCGGAGGTGCTCCGCCTGCTGGATATCAGCCCCCGGCCCCTGGTGGAGCGGGAGAAGACCTATATCGCCGCCTGGGATGATATGGGCTTTGAGGACGATGCCATCCGCATGGCCTATGAGAAGACCGTACTCAAGAAACAGGCCATGGACTGGGGCTATATGAACGGAATTTTGCGCCGCTGGCACGAAAAGGGCCTGCACACCGCCGCCGCCATTCAGGCCGGCGACCGGGACCCCCGGCCGATCCGGGCCGGCGGGGCACAGGGTGTGCAGCCGTCTTCCCAGGAGGACCAGCGGGTGCGGGAGGACATGGAGCGCATGCGCCGCCTGATGGAACAGATGAAACAGGAGGGAACCTAACGCTATGGCTTATGATGCCAACATACTGCACCGGGCTACCCTGCGTCTGGAGACGGAGCGCCGCAGCCGCCAGGAGCGGCTGGAACGGATGCGCAGCCAGGCCTATGAGCGCCAGCCCAAGCTGCTCCAGCTGGACAAACGGCTCCAGGCCACCATGGCCCAGCTGGTGGCGGCCACCCTCCGTCAGGGGGGGGACCCTGTCCGGGCGGTGCAGGAGATCCGGGAGAAAAACCTGGACCTGCAGCAGGAGCGGGCCGTGCTGCTGGGCGCTTTGGGACTGCCCAGCGACGCCCTGGATGACAAGCCCGCCTGTCCCCTGTGCGGAGATACCGGCTGGCGGGGGGCGCAGATGTGCCAGTGCCTGAAAAAGCTTTGTGCCCAGGAACAGATCAAGGAGCTGTCCAAGCTGCTGGATCTGGGGGAGCAGTCTTTTGACACCTTCCGGATGGACTACTACAGTGAGACCCCCTACCCTGGAAAGGGCACCTCCCCCCGGAAAAACATGGAACTGACCTATGACGTGTGCCTCAACTATGCCCGGAAGTTTGAAAGCTGCCTGTTCCGAAACCTGCTGATGTCCGGCCCGCCGGGGCTGGGAAAGACGTTTTTGTCGGCCTGCATTGCCCGGGCGGTTTCCGAGCACGGATACTCGGTGGTCTACGACACGGCGGGCAATATCTTTGCCCAGTTTGAGGCCAAAAAGTTTTTGCGGGACAGCACCGACGGCCAGGATGCCCGGGACGAGACCCGCCGGTATCTCAACTGTGATCTGCTGATTGTGGACGATTTGGGCAGTGAGCTGACCACTCAGTTCACCCAGTCGGCCCTGTATGAACTGATTAACACCCGCCTGGTGGCCGAGCGGCACACCGTGATCTCCACCAACCTGTCCCTGGAGGAGATCTCCAGACGCTACAACCCCCAGATTGCCTCCAGAATTGAAGGGGAATACCATGTACTTCACTTCTTTGGGGACGACATTCGGATGCTGAAAAAGCAGCGGCTGTAATCCGGCAGCCGCCAGAAAGAAAAACTGCGGAGGATTTTTCATGCCCTACTTTATCCTGACTGCGGCCCTGGTGGCCCTGGACCAGCTGGTCAAATACCTGGTCCTGCAAAACATTGCCCCAGGGGCCCATGTCCCCTTCCTTCCCCACATCTTGGAGCTCACTTATGTGGAAAATACCGGGGCGGCCTTTTCCCTGTTTGAGGAACACACCTGGATTCTGGCCCTTATTTCCCTGGTAATGTCCCTGGTGCTGGCCGCTGCCCTGTGGAAAAACTTTTTCCGCCACCCGGTGGGAAAGGTGACCCTGGCCCTGCTGCTGGCCGGGGCGGTGGGCAACCTCATCGACCGGGTCTTCCGGGGCTTTGTGGTGGATATGTTCAATGTGCTCTTTATGAATTTTGCCGTGTTCAACGTGGCGGATATCTGCGTGGTAGTGGGGGGCATCGCGGCGGCGGTCTATTACCTCTTTTTCATGGACAAGCTGGAGCCCCGGGAGAAAGACCATGACGACCATCACCCTGCGCACTGACCGGGAGGGGGAACGCTCCGACGCCTTTCTGGCCCGGAGTGTGCCCGACCTGACCCGCTCCGCCGCCCAGAAGCTGCTGGAGCAGGGAATGGTGAAGCGAAAGGGCGCCCCTTTGAAGAAAAACGACCGCCTCAGCGCTGGGGAGGAGCTGGAGCTCACCCTCCCAGACCCCGAGCCCCTGGACGTGGTGCCCCAGAATATCCCTCTGGACGTGGTTTATGAGGACGAGGACGTGATTGTGGTCAACAAGCCGGTGGGCCTGGTGGTCCACCCCGCCCCCGGCCACCCGGACGGCACCCTGGTCAACGCCCTGCTCTACCACTGCGGCGACTCCCTGTCCGGGGTCAACGGCGTGCTGCGGCCGGGAATCGTCCATCGCATCGACCGGGATACCTCAGGGCTCATCATCGCCGCCAAAAATGACCGCGCCCACCTGGCCCTGGCCCAGCAGCTCCAGGACCACTCCCTGGCCCGCACCTATGAGGCGGTGACGGTGGGCGGCCTGAAGGAGGACGAGGGCACCGTGGACGCCCCCATCGGCCGCCACCCGGTGGACCGGAAGAAAATGGCCATTGACCGGAAAAACGGCAAGCGGGCGGTGACCCACTACACGGTGCTGGGCCGCTATCCCGGCTATACCCACGTGGAGTGCCGCCTGGAGACCGGGCGCACCCACCAGATCCGCGTCCACATGGCCTCCATCGGCCATCCCCTCCTGGGGGCCGTGGTCTATGGGAGCAAAAAGCCCTGGCCGGGTCTGGCCGGACAGTGCCTTCACGCCCGGAAGCTGAGGTTTGTCCACCCGTCCACCGGCAAGTTGGTGGAGGTGGAGTGTCCCCTACCCCAGTGGTTTGAGACCGTGCTGAAACAGATTGACAAATAGGCCAAGGCCCGCTGTCCTGGATTGGGACAGCGGGCCTGTTCAGCGCACAATGATATTTTCCGAAATTTCACACAGGGCCTGGGCGGCCTCCATGTCAAAGCGGCCGCTGCGGGCCACATCGCCCAGAGAGATGACTCCAACCAGTTTGCCCCCCTCCACCACGGGCAGGCGGCGCACCTGGTGCAGGGACATGAGCCTTGTGGCCTCCCGGCAGTCGTCCCCGGGGGAGACGGTGGCGCAGCCGCGGGTCATAATGTCCCGCACCGGAGTCTGGGCCGGGTCCTCCTCGGCGGCCACGCACCGCAGCACAATGTCCCGGTCGGTGACCACCCCCCGCAGCCGCCGGTCCTCTCCGCACACCGGGAGCGCACCCACATTGTGCCGGCTGATGAGCCGGGCAGCCAGGGCCGCGGAGGAGCCAGGCTCGATGGTGATGACGCTGGGATTCATCAAATCTTTTACCTGCATAACAAAACCGCCCTTTCGGTAAAAATTGGTTTAGTGCCAGTGTAACCGAAGGGGCGGCTTTTTATACTTGCCTATGCCCGGCCCAGCCAGGCGGCGTATTCCTGGGCGGGGGATATCCGGCCCACCGCGGACAGGGAGGCCTGGTCCATGGAGAAGATGTCCC
Organism: uncultured Oscillospiraceae bacterium; assembly: GCA_944385695.1. Lineage (GTDB taxonomy): Bacteria > Bacillota > Clostridia > Oscillospirales > Oscillospiraceae > Lawsonibacter. The sequence continues at coordinate 17,195 of CALWYG010000077.1, forward strand.
CGGCCAGGTCCCGGAGCTGTTCCCGGGTAACGGCGTCATAGAGCTCCACCAGCTCCTGGGTTTCCCGGATTTTACCGTACAGCAGGGCGGAGCCCCCCAGGTGGCTCATCCGGGCCTGAACCGATTCCGTGCCCATGAGCAGATTGGCCTTGGCCTGCTCCCGCACCCGGTCCACCTCCTCCTGGGTGGGGCCATGGTCGGCCAGGTCGGCGACCACCTCCCGGGCCAGATCCAGGGCGGCACGCTCCTGCTCCTGATTCAGGCCCACATAGACCCCCAAAAGGCCGGTGTCCTCATGGTCGGCCACATAGGAGTAGACGGTGTAGCACAGCCCCCGCTGCTCCCGCAGCTGCTGGAAGAGCCGGGAAGAACAGCCGCCCCCCAGCAGGGCGTTGAGCAGGGCCACCTGCTGCCGGCGCTCATCCAGGTAATTGGGGGCGGGAAAGGCCAGAATCAGGTGGTTTTGTTCAGTGGCCTTCTTTTTGGCGGTGACGGCGGGGCGGTAGGAGACGGGGGTGATGGAGGAGGGGTTCCCCGGTTCCAGGGAGGAAAGCAGATCGGTGAGAGACTGCACCTGGCTGTCGGTAAAGTTTCCGGCCAGGGAGGCCACCAGGTTGCCCGCGTGATAGTGGCACTTCTGCCAACCGGCCAGCCACTCCCCGGTCATATGGGCCAGGGTGGACTGGCGGCCCAGAATGGGGCGGGCCAGGGCGGTACCCTTGTAGACGGCGGCGGACAGCCGCTCGGCCACCAGATCCTCCGGGGTGTCCTCATACATGTCGATCTCTTCCAGAATCACCCCACGCTCCAAATCCACATCCTCCTGGGCAAAGCGGGAGTGAAAGAGCATGTCGGAGAGAATGTCCAGTCCCCGGTCCAGATGGCTACCCAGAGTGCGGGCGTAGAAGCAGGTGTGCTCCTTGGTGGTGTAGGCGTTGACCTGGCCGCCGATAGCGTCCATGTCCCGGGCCAGCTGCCCCGCGGAGCGCCGGGCGGTGCCTTTAAAGAGCATGTGCTCAATAAAGTGGGCCGCGCCGTTTTCCGAGGGGGTTTCATGGCGGGAGCCCACTCCCACAAAAAAGCCCAGGGCGGCGGACTGGGCCTGAGGCAGGCGCTGGGTCAGCAGTCTGGCCCCGTTGGGCAAGGTAATCTGTTGGTACATAAAGGCCTCCTGATAGCAGCATACGTTTGGGTGCAGTATAGCACAAAAAGCACTCTGCGTCCATTGTGGAAAAATTTTGCCAAATAGGGTATAAGGGGCAAATGCCCTGTCCACAATAGGCTTCGGAGGTGGTTTTGTGAAAAACCAAGGCTTTATGAGAAAGCTGGGCGACTTCGTGCTGGGGAAGGGGTTCTACATCGTCCTGTTCCTGTGCGTGGCCGCCATAGGGATTTCGGGCTACTACCTGATTCAGACCGTCGCCCTGGATACGGGCATCTCCGCTCAGGCGGGCGGGGACGCTTCGGTGACCATTCCTAACCAGAGCGTGCAGCGGCCGGTGACTCCGGTGGCACCTTCGGTGCAGGACAAGCCCTCCGCCACCCAGGAGGAGCAGACGGTGGAGCCCGTTCAGGAGGATGACCCGGAGCCTGTGAAGCAGACCCAGGAGGAGCCCGCCGCCCAGACCCAGGGGGAGAGCACCGTGTCCGACGTGTTTACCTGGCCGGTGAAGGGGGCGGTCCTGCGGGACTTCAGCGTGGAGACCCTCTCCCTGGACCCCACCATGGGGGACTGGCGCACCCACGGCGGGCTGGATATCGCCGCCGCCCAGGGGGTACAGGTGCTGGCCATCAGCGCCGGGACGGTAGCTCAGGTCTATGACGACGATCTGATGGGCACCACGGTGGTGGTGGACCACGGAGGAGGCCTTCAGTCCTGGTACAGCAACCTGTCCACTGAGACCGCTGTGGCCCAGGGCGATACGGTGGAGATCGGCTCCGTGCTGGGCACGGTGGGAGGAACCGCCATTGCCGAGGTGGGGGTGGAACCCCACGTGCATCTGGAGACCATCCTGAATGGAGTCCAGGTGGACCCCAAAGAGTATCTGGACTGACCGCCCGATGCCTGCAAACTGAAACCTCCCGGGATGTTTCCCGGGAGGTTTCTCTGCTATTGGGCCAGAAGCGTGGTGCGTATGTGTTTGGAAAAGGCCTCCAGCCGCTCCTCGATGCCCGGCAGGGCCATGGCCTGGCTGGGGAAATTGGCCGTCTCAATCAGCGCGAAATGACCGGGCAGGTAGAAGGACTTGTTCATGTTCATGGCGGAGATGACCTGCCGGGCCAGAATATCCCCGCCGGAGTAACCGGATACCACCAGGGCAAAGACCGCCTTATCGTAAAAGCGGGTCTGGCGAAACAGGGCGGTGAGGCGGTTAATGAAGGCGGTGAGGTTGGCGGAGAGGGCGTCGTTATAGTTGGGGCACAGCAGCACCAGGGCGTCCGCCTCCCGGACGGCGGGGTAGACCTCCTCCTGCATGACTCCGCCGTAGAAGCAGCCGCCCCGCTCGCCGAAGTGGAGGCACATGGTGTAGGGACAGCCGGAGCAGTCGGACAGGGTGCCGTTGCGAAGGCCGATCTCCCGGATGTCGCAGCAGTCCTCCAGGGAGCCTCGTACCCTGGCCCACAGGGCCATGGTGTTGGAGGTGTGGTGGCTGGAGGCGTGGAGAGCCAGGAGCTTGGGCCGGGCGCGCTTGGGAAATGTCTCGCCCAGCAGTCGTTCCACCAGCTCCCTTGCGGCGGCGCGGTAGGCCCCCATGAGATCGGTACCCAGATTTTTGGCCTGAACGGCAAAGTTGGCCAGGGAGCCGGTGCCCTCCACCAGCGGGCGGCCCAGCAGGGCGCAGCCGGAGCGGCTCAGAGCCAGGGCCAGCTCCGCCCCCACCGACTTGGTGTACAGCTCCCCAGCCCCGTCCACGATGAGTGCGGCGGTGCAGCCCTGGAGCAGGTGGGGCCGGGTGCGCAGCTGGAGGAGCATGCGGGTATACTCCAGATTGATGCCCGCCTCCCCCAGGGGGACGGCAAAGAGAAGGGTTTGGCCGGACAGACCATCCAGTTCTTCCGCCCGGCGGAGCAGCCGGACCTCACGGCCTTCCAGGGCATACCGCAGTACCCCTTGCAGGCGCATATCCGCCCAGGCGGCGTCGGGGGTGGGGTGAATGACAACAAGGGACATAAGGGCACCTTCTTACAAAATGGACTTCAAATGCTCCGCAGCCTCCCGGATGTGGCCGAATAGCTGGTCGGGGATGTGGGGCAGCAGCTCCGTCTCCACACCCGCGGGGGTGTAGCGGTTTTTCACGCCCATATAGATCCCGTCCAGGAACACCGAGCCGCAGTGCCACTGCCCCCGGAGGGTGAGCAGCAGAGACAGGGCGCCGGAGGACATGGCGGGGGCCACATAGGGCTTAAAGCCGATTTCCCGCATGACCAGGTTGGCGGTGACCGTCTTTTGGGTCAGCTCCTGGGAAATGGCCTCGTCGTAGTGTTCGATGGAGTTGGCAATAAAGAGTCCGGTGCCGTGGGGGCCGAAGGAGCGGCCCTCGGTGAGGAAGGAGGCGAGCTTGGCTTCCCGCTTGGCAAAGTAGGCCGCCCGGGCGTTCATCACCCCCAGGCCAAAGCCCTGGATCTGTTCGGGGCGCAGGCCCTTGCCGTCAAATACGCCGTTTTCGTCCTTGTTGCTCTCCAGATAGGCGGTCTTGGCCAGGGGATCCACCGGGTCGGATACCGCGCACCAGAGCCCCTGGAAGTGGGCGGCCCGGGCCATCTTGGCGTAATGGGCCACGATTTTGGCGTTATTTTCAAACTGATACATCCGCACGTCCTTCACCTGGGAGCCCACAGGGGGGATGCCCTTGGAGGCCACAAAGACGAACATATCGCAGTCAAAGAGCTCCTCGGGCTTGACCACCTTCACCTCGGGGAAGGCGTCGTAGTCCCAGGGCAGGGCGATCTGCCCCATCTCAAATTCCCACCGGGCGGTGATCTGGTCGGAGAGGTCGCAGATGCCGATGGACGCAATCACGTCGCCCCCCAGCAGTTTGAGGCCCGTAAGCAGGGTGGAGCCCACATCTCCGATGGCCAGGATGTTCACCCGCTTTTTGCCAGTTTTGGGGGCGGCGGTAAGAACCGCCTCCCAGCCGGGGCGGTTGGGATTGACGGCAGTGAGGCGGCCCTCCCGGATGGCGGCGGAGACGGCCTCGTCCACCTGGGTGTTTGGCAGGCGGGAGGCGTCCAGGCTCTCCAGTGTGTGGCCCGCCTCCAGTTGGCCGGGGTGATTTACCTTAAAGGAGCCCCGGCCCAGAATGGGGTCGCCCCCTACCAGGGCATAGAGGGGGCCTTCCGTGACAGGGGGAATTCCTTCCCCAAAGCCCTCCACGGGGGTGAGAGAGACCAGATTTGCTCCGTTATAATGGTAATAATACATCGGAATATCACTCCAAGTATGAAAATTCTGTCCTTAGCTCCCCTGCGCGGGAATTCGGCGCTTCTTATGGTCACGCCTCGGTTCCCTCACGGCCGGGGAGCTAAGTCCGCCGACTCCGGGCAAACCCGGCCCGCCTGGGGCGGTCCTGGGCTTTGCCCATGCGCTTTGTCCTTAGCTCCCCTGTTCGGGAATTCGGCGCTTCTTATTGATTCTGCCGCAGCAGCTGCTCCAGGTCGTTTTCCAGATAGACGGAGGCAGACAGGTTGGGGTCGTAGTGCAGGCACGTGCCCTTGTCCGGACACAGGGGGAGAATGACCGCCTCAGCCAGCCGGGACAGGGTCAGGTTCCGGCCATAGAGGATGCGGTACTCCTGCTCCAGGGTACGGATCACGTCCAGGGAGCTCTCCAGGCAGGCCCGGGAGAGCTGGAACACCGCCTCCCGGCCGCACTCATCCCGGTAGGAGGGGGTGGCGTAGGGCAGGATGTGGTTAATGCCCGGCAGCATGCCCGGTACCGGGGGGCTGGGGCGGCGGACGGTGTTGCCGCCGATAAAGGGGAAGAGCGTGGACTCCACAAACCACTGCCGCAGTGTGGGCAGATAGTATACGCTGTCCACCGGGCGCTCCCAGGCGTTCATCAGATCCTTGCCGTAGCCGGACAGCACGCCTACCAGCACCATGCGGATGGGGACGCCCTCCCGGCGGAAGATGGGGTCCAGAGCTTTGAAGCGGAAGCCCGGATGCATAAGGTCGTCCACCAGAATCACCGGCCGGTCAAAGGACTTGATGGTGCGGATCTGGCTGGCGATGGGGGCGTAGTAGGGGAAGGGCTCCATGACGCTCTCCGACAGGTCGGGAGAGAACACCTTGTCTGTGTGGATGGTTTTGGTCACCGTGTTGGGCACCGTTTTGCCCCGGAGGAGCTTGCCGTAGGGCACGCACATATTTTCCCCCAAAACCCGGGGCGAGGTGGGCACGGAGGGAACGTTATTGTAGGCGGTGATCTTTTCCAGCAGCCGCTGGTGGATCATATCGGCGGACAGGGTGAGCACCACCGAGCCGGGATAGAGCTGGGCCAGGGCGGACTGGAGGCGGCGGTGGCTGCGGACAATGGCGGACAGGACCCGGGGGTTTCGGTTGAGGGGGTCCTGGATGGTGGTCTCCAGGTTCTGAATGAGGACAGTGGGAGCGTGCATATCCGCCTCCCGAATGGGGAGGTGTCCCTCCCGGGCGGTGAAGCCGAAGCGGGAGAATACATCCTCCAAAAGGGGCGGGATACTGTTGTCATAGGGGGCGTAAATGGCGTAGACACAGGATTCCTCCAGGGCTTTGGCCAGCAGCTCGCACAGCAGAAGCTGGTGGTAGTCCTTGTGCCGGTCAGAGGTGTCGGCGGCCAGGGAGGTAATCATCAGCACCTTTCCCGAGGCGCGCAGACGGATGCGGTTGGCCAGCTCTGTGTCCCCCAGGGCGGTGAAGAGCTGGGAGGTGGACAGGGAGCGGTAGCTCACATAGCCCAGCACGGAGTGGGAATGGCTGTGGCGCAGCAGAAGAACACTGTCCCCCTGCTGGGTAATGGCGCAGCGGAGCACCTCCCGGTCAGGCTGCCCGGCGGTGAGGCTGTCCAGCAAGATGGGGTCGGGAATCCCCAGCCACTGAAATTCCAGCTCTCCCGCATCCAACATGGGCTTATTTTGGCTGTCCCGCAGGTACAGGCCGTTTTGGTAGATAAAGTCCTGAATCACCGGGTCCACAAAGCTGGAGATATCCCGGTTCAAATCCACATTTTCCCGAATGCGTGTGGAGCTGATGTCCTTCAGGTGGGAGGGCAGCTGCAGCCGGATCACGTCGCCGGTGATGGGCAGATCCCGGGGAAGCTCCTTTTCCCCCGCCCGGCGGAAAATAATGTGGTTCATCCTGTGGATGGAATAGGGCCGGGAGGGCGCCTGATAGGAGGAGGCGTTGGCCACCACGTCGCTGCCTACCACAATGTAGACCTCCTGGCCGGGGAAGAGCTCCAGCAGCCGGCGCAGGTTGGCGGGGTTGGCGATGTTTACGGGAATATCGTCGGGGAAGAGGTGAATGTGGAAATCTCCGGCCACAGACATGTTGACGATCTGCCGGCGGATCAGGTGGGGCTGGGCCTTTTTGGACCAGGAGAACTCGTCCACGGCCAGATAGACCTCAAAGCCCAGACTGCGGATGGCGTGGACGATGCCCTTGTGGGAGAGGGTGAAGGGGTCGAAGGTGCCGGGGAAGAAGGCGATCTTCCGGGGCGTCTCGAAGGTAAAGGGGCCGTGGTCCAGCCGCCGCAGGGCGATGAAGCGGTTGATGTGGGCCAGAGCGGCGGCCCGGTAGAAGAAGGTGAGCCCGTCCTGCCGGGGAGACTCCTGGATGAGGAAGAGGAGCTTGCGGTAGCACAGGGAGAACAGCCGGGCCTTCTCCTCCATGCTCAGCTGGGGGGAACTGAAGAGAAGCTTGCCGATGACCAGCAGCGCCTCCTGGCGCACCGCCTCCCGGTAGTGGGCCAGTCCCTGGAGCAGCAGCCCCAGCAGCTCCTGGCGCCTTGCCTCGTAGGCGGCGGTGTCTTCCGAAAAGCGCTCCCGGTAGTCGGGGTAGTGCTGCAAAAGGATACCCACGGTGTTCAGAGCACCGGCTACGGCAGAGTTGTTGGGGGAACCCAGCAGGGATTTGAGCCACAGCACCTGCTCGTCCAGCTCGCTGGGGTGGAGGTAAAGGGCGGCTTCGCCCAGATACTGGGGGATGTATTTGGAAATCTGATACTGCCCCATCTCCAGGCCCTTGCCCAGCTCTACCACCACCTCGTTGCGCTGGTCCCGGCGCAGGGAGGCCAGGGTGCGCACCAGAGCGGAGCCGGCGGTGTGCCGGACCACCACCCGCTCGGATACCTTGACCAGGTTGGAGAAGTGGGTGGCGATGTGGAGAATGTGGGCCTGGGCTCCGTGGTCCACCTGGTCCCGAAGCAGCTCCACACCCGCCACCTTGACGATCCAGGGAGTGGCGATTTTCAGGTTGTCCAGGAATACCTCGCTGGTGATATCCGTCTGATAGAGCATCTGCTCCAGATCGGACACGTCCTCCCCCGCCCGGCGCAGGATCTTGCTTTTTAAAAAGACGGTGGTGAGCTCCTTGCCCTTGACGCTGCGGGCGATTTCCACGATCCGGGCCATCTGGGGGTGGGAGCGGGGGATATTGCGCTCCGTCTCCCGCAGGAACTGGAGGGCGGCGGTGGTGAGGCGCAAATCGTCGGAGACCGCGAAGTGGGCGGCAAAGCGGATGAGCTTCTCCCGGGTATCCTCCCCATAGTGCTTGGGGGGCAGATAGCAGGCTGCATCCAGCAGAGTGAAGGCGGTATCCGGGTCGGTATGCTCGGGATCGTCGTAGTAGCAGAGCAGCGCGCCCAAAAAACGGGGGATGTCTCCCGGGCGGGCGTGGAGCAGCATGGACTCCACTACCAGCTTCAGGGTGTAGCCGATGTGGCTGCGCTGCTGCTGTGTGGTTTTGTGGTCGGGGAAGATAATCATGTCCAGATATTGGCTCCACAGGGTGAAGGGGACCTCCTCTGCCGGGTCGTTCTGGGCGTCGGCGGGGACCTCCTTGCGGTAGACCAGGTGGAAGCGGGCAATGATCTGGCCGATGAGGGCGCCGGCCTGGCGGCGGATGTCGCCCTCACGGTGCATAAGCAGCTCATAGAGGAAGGTAAGCGCCTGGGTCTTCTGGCGCACGGACAGGTAGGTGAAGTACTCCTCAAAGACGTTGAGGTAGGCACGCAGCTGCTGCCAGCTTTTTACCGAGCGGGCTTCCTCAATGATGTTGCCGAACTTCTGCTCGTTGGAGAGCATATGCATGAGCTGAAGGTTGTGCTCCACCGACAGAAGAATGAGGCTGTTGAGGGTCTCCTGGGGGTTCATAAGGGCGGTGTCCTTGTGGGGCAGAGGGGGCTGGAGCTGTCCCGTCAGGTCCACGTCCACCCCCAGAGAGCGCATGTAGTCCTCAAAGTCGTGGAGCTTGCCGTAGACAAATTCATACCGGCGGCGCTTTTTGGAATCCACATTGTCCAGCTTGGACAGAATCACCTGGAAGGACTGGTCCAGGGGGAAAAGAATGGTAATCTCATTGCCGTCCTTGTCCCGCTCCTGCTTGGAACGAAAGTCTGCGTAAATGAGCAGCAGGGATTCCACGGACAACGACTCCAGCTCCAGATCCCAGGTGGAGTGGTTGGAGGCAATGTGACTGATGGAGTCCATGTTTCGCTCCAAAAGCCACTGATCGGTGTAGTAGTAGTGGAGATAGGGCACCCGCTCTCCCGGGCGGCAGCCGAACTTGCCGATGTCGTGGGCGGCGGCAGCGGCGGAAATGAGAGCCAGGTCCACCTCCACCCCTGCCTCCTTCAGCCCCCGGGCGGCGGTCATGGCGATGTAGTGTACGCCGGAGATATGGCTGAGGGTCTTAAAGGGGGTAAATTCCAGCCCCAGACGCATGAGCTCGTAGATAAACTCCTCCCGCCAACACCAGAGGAAGCGGCGGTACTCCCGGCCCATGTCGTAGGAGGAATACTCCTCCTCAGAGAGGAACTGAAAGTCCATCATGGGGTCGAAGGGCAGGGCGGCGCGCTCGTGGTCCAGCAATACCTGCAAAACGGTAAGATAGAACCGGGCACCCGCCTCATAGGGCTGGGCGTCGGGGACAAAGCCGTTTTTGGGGAACATGGTGCGGCAGATATATTGGTAGCAGAAGCTGCCCCAGCCCTGCTGGGGCGGCTGGGGACAGAGCTTGTCCAAAATGGGGGCGCACAGCTGCAGAATCTGGGTGCAGCTCAGGCGCGACCGGATGGGGAAGAGAGCACCCAGGCCCTCGGACCAGCCGGGGGTTTTGGTCAGCGCCATGGCGGCCCGGCGGCTGGAAACGGCGGTAAATTTCCGGGAGACCAGGGCCTCCACGATTTCCCGGTTAAGTTGTCTGATCAGTTTGTCGTTCACGGATACCACCTCAGCTTGTTATAGAGTTGGGGGTGAGGCTATACTTATGTTTAAGAATAGCACATTTTCTTCCCGAAGGAAAGGAAGAAAACAGGCCCCGGAAGGAATTGTTCCGGGGCCTGAGCCGTTTGTTATCCTGTTTTTCCCAGCATCCGCAGGCTGACCACCCGGCCCATCACCGCGCCCAGCAGCAGGATATTGCAGCACAGGTAGAGCCACACCAGCAGGATAATCAGCGACGCCAGAGAGCCGTAAACCAGGGCGTACCGGGAGGATATGCCGATAAACCAGGAGAACAGCACCGATGCGGCCACAATGGCGAAGGAGGCCACCAGGGAGGAGAGCAGTACCACCACCCGCCGCACCTCTCCCCGGGGGGTGCCGGTGCGGTAGACGATGAG